>JBAYMI010000157.1:0-5668 GCA_041663625.1 Methanoregula sp. | reverse complement strand
TCGCCACTTCCGGCACCCGATTGGACCCCCCGATTTGCCAGCAGAACGCGAATACGTGCCTCTTTTTGCTGGGTGATTTTCAGCGTTTTTTTTGCATGGACAGACTATCGCGGGAGGGGGATATCACCCGCCCAAACCAGCTCTAAACAGGCCGGTTTTTCTCGCGGAAAAACCGTCCGCCTGGCATTCCGGCGCGATATAACGCGATTTGGTGACACTCCCCCAAAAAGTGCCCGAAACCGGCCGGTTGGCGATCCCGCATTTCCGGCAATCGGGGCTTTAATCAGGCCCGGATTGGGTGGCCGGGGGGTGGTACTCCCTGCGGGTGATCCTGGCAGAAGTCATCCGGAGAGCACCTCACCTGATCGCCCTCCCTTGTCTCATCCCGGCACTCTCTATCAGTGAAATTGCGCCGGCGGTCCATCAGCGTTGCTCTTCCCGGAATCGCTCTGCCGTACCACAACTCTTATGGACGCACCCAACAATTTTTTTGTAATGACAGCGCAGGCTGCACCGAGTGCAAAGGATCATTCCATAAAAAAGGCTGCCGGCAAAAAAGGCAGCAGGGGCACGACCGCCCTGAATGCACTGGTGGAGTACTCGCTGACCGGTTTTCTTGAAGTGGAGCCTGACCTCTACGCGGTCTCGGATATCAAAGTGCGATACCGATGAAAGAAAAATTGTTTTGATCCAGTTTCCGTTCACGGATCTGTCAGCCACCAAACTCTGCCCGGCTCTCGTTATTCATGAAAGCGACGATGATGTTATAGTCGCGTTCATCTCGTCCCGGCTTCCCTTGCACGGTTCCGGTTCGGAACTGGTAATCACCGGAGATCATCCGGATTTTCCAGGGACCGGACTAAAAGTCCCGCCCGTGATCAGGTTTGACAAAGTTGCGACGCTCTCCCGAGATCTTATTGAAGGGGAGATTGGAGAGATCCCGCCAACGCTGGCAAAGGAATGCAATTCAGTAATGCAGCATATTTTCCATTTCTGAATTTTTTATAAGGGCTTGGGGAAAAGCACTTACCTGTCCGGGTAATCCTCTCAATCAACTCACCGACCCCCCGTTCTCCGGCGGAGAATCCTCCTGTGTCAATACGGGGTGTCCCTGTTGCTCGGGGAATTGACGGTTGTGAATTCTGCAAAAACCCGAAGATCCCGGATATGGATATACCTGCCCGGCTTTTGTCCGCATAGTATCCCATGCCGGTCTAAGGTGATGGTGGGTTATGGGTGCATCAATGGCGCCGTTGTCGGAGTGAGGGTCGGCTCACGCGGTGTTATCCCGGGAGGGGGCATAACGGTAAGCTCCCTTGTTATCGTACTATTGGGGACAACATTCCCGAAATTATCCACAACGGAGATCTGTACGACTTTTTTTGTCATGCCTTCACGCACGGCCGGTGCGGTACCCTGGAGCGTAACAACAACCCGCTCTTCGTTCACCGTGCCCGGGTAGGAGAGTTCGAACCCGCTCAGGTCCAGCACCGTACCGGGCATGGCCGGCCGTTTGTTCCCGACACCATCAAGGACAAGGGTATACGACCATTGCGGGTTGTCAAGCGTTGTGGAGAAGACCAGGTCATGATCCATGGGGAACGTCGTCTCGGTCCCCGTCAGTACAAAATTAATGGCGGATGTCACGGTCACGGGGGTTCCTGACGTAACCGGCCCGCCGGGATTCATGGTGACCAGTTCTTCCAGGATAAGTTTCTCCGAACGGTCCGCTGCGGGCGATTCAGGTTTTACCAGAACTACGGATGTCGTGCCATAGGGGGAATATTCCAGGTGGTTTTTGTCACGCGGTTTGCTGACTGCGAACACCGTGTACGCCCCGGGAGCAACGGTACTCTTCCCCGTGTCCCATAAAACGGACCAGCGGCCATCCGCTCCCACGGCCGCTGTCGCGAACGTGGAGGCATCGCCATCAGTAACCGGGGCTCCAGCCGGGTAATCACTCTGGATCTGTGCGCCGCCCTCGTTCAGGTTGGGCCCGGTGAGGAAGAGATAGGTTGTCCGGGAACCGTTGTTGGTGCCCGTGAGGAGGATCGTATCGCCGTTCCGGAACTGGAAGACGGGGTTTGCCTGTGCACTCCCGGGAATGATCGCAGATATAACCACGATCCCCGGTTCGGCGGCAGGGGCTCCGGCTGCCACTGCCGGGACGATGGCGAGCAGGACTGCCATCACGATCATAATCGAAGAGATTTTCCGGTCCATTGTTTCACTCCTTGTACCTGGTTGGCTGTCGTTTCCCGATCCCATGTACAATCCCGCACGCGCCGGCAATCCCGCAGAAAATAACCATCGGGGCAGGGCTGCCCTTCTGTGTCGTGGGGATCGTTGTCGGGACCGGTGCCGGTGTTGTCGTCTCCCGGGGATAGATGGGGATCTGGCTGTCCGAACGCGAGGTATTCGGGATGATCTTCCCGGCATCATCCCGTTCAGATGTATCCATGATGCTTGTCATCGTTACCCTGCTTACCTCGGGTGCCGTGCCATTCACGATAACAACAACCGACTGCTGCACATTGGCCGGGTAGTTCAGTTCAAACCCGCTCAGGGTCAGCTGTTCGGTCGTGACCGTTTTATCTGGATTCCTGATCCCGTCAAGGATGAGTGCATAGGTCCACTGCGGGTTCTCCAGCCTTGTCGTGATCACCAAGTTATGATCTGCCGGAAATGTCCCTTCAGACCCACGCGACGGGAAATCGATAACCGCTTTGTAGGTCACCGGGGACCCGGAGGTGATATTCCCGGAGGTCGGGAGTGCCCCCGGGGAGGGCTGGAATGCAGACGCTGTACCGATGAGCGATATGAGGAAGAGGAGCACCAGTAATTGTTTAAATCTCATGAGGAATTATAAGTATAATCTCTATTTATGTATTACATTATTATTCCCGGATTATGGCGATAGGTATACTGCCCCATTTTAAAAATGGTGTCTTCTTTCGTACTCCTTGTTGAGAATATGCTGACGGCCCCCGCTGTACGGTGAGCTTAGCGTCCGGAAGATACCGATGATGCTACTGCACCACAACCGGTTCAGCCCAGGGACTCGGGAACCATCTGTTGCATTTCTTGCAGTGCAGTTTCGGGCCTGTCTCTGTGGTGCGCCACCGAAGCCCGCAGTGCGGGCAGGTGAACGCATGATCATGGACAACGTCATCTGTCATGTATGCCCGGTATGAGTGCAAATAGAATTTCACTCATCGCCGGGTATTTAGCAAAACGCGATAACGATCCTACAGGAAAAATTGTCCACGGTTTCCCGGAGCAAAGAGCTCCCCCTGCGGCACCTGCTGGTTCCGTTGCCATTGTGCAGAGCGGCAGGATTAGTATCATACCCGGGTTCAGGTATTGTTTGTCCTCGTGATATTTTTCCCCGGGTGGAGTATCTCAATTCATAATGAATTGCCCGGATTATGGATATCAATTTAAAAAATCATGACCTCTAAAACCCTTTCAGATTGCGTGCTATGTCAGTACGTCAGTACCTGTGACGCTCATATTTCCGGGGGGAAGCACGAACACCGGAAGGGACCTGATCCTTGTTACCTGATAATCAAAAATGATCGCCGTTCCAATGGTGTAAAATTTTCAGATCGATGATGATTTTCCTCTTCGATTTTCTTTAACGTCAGTTGAGTCTCATTAAAAAAAGATCAGATTGCGTCAGTATGTGAAAGCACATACCGCGAGGGATCCCCCCACCGTATGGCAGGGTGTGCCAGCCCGTTTTTGAAAATACATAGCAGGGGGGTTGCCGGCAGACCCCCCTGCCAGACCGGACCCGGGCCCCGGGATCTTCTTCCGCTTACGGGAGAATACCAGAGAGCCGTGTCATTGTTACCAAAAGGTTACTCTGCAACCGCATCAGCGCTTACAGAAATGTACCTGTGGAAACGCTTCAGCGCTTCCAGACTTCCATGCTTGACATGTTTTTGCCGTGGTACGTGATCTCGCCCGCCTTGAATACGAGCACGACAAAATCCGGGTTCTCGGGTGTTTTGAAGAACTGCTCGTACATCGGGATCCAGTACTTCTTCTTCGTTGCAACGTCCTCGTGGATCGTTCCTTTTGCCGCTATCTCGACATATGGTTCGGAGAGTTCCTTCCCCGACCAGATCGAGAGAGCTGCGGCAGCGTTCTTCTTCAGCTGGTCGACCTTTTTGCTGGCCTTCAGGCTCGCCCCGACAAGAGTCATATCGGGAAAACCGGTAAGTACCATGAACCGGACGTCCGGCAGTTTCCCATCCACTGTTGCAACAGCGGCCGTATGCTGGCCGCCGATCACTTCCATAATCTGGTCTTTGAGAGCCATGCGGGAGATTCCCTGTCATGAGCCCATATACATTGGGATTGGGGAACCCCTATCGACGGGAATATGCCGATGATGCTACTGCACCACAGCCGGTTCAGCCCAGGGATTCGGGAACCACCGGTTACATTTCTTGCAATGCAGTTTCGGGCCGGTCTCTGTTGTGCGCCACCGAAGCCCGCAGTGCGGGCAGGTGAACGCATGATCATGGACAACGTCATCTGTCATGTATGCCCGGTATGCCAAAGGTAATACATAGGCATATCGATTGGGGAACATATCCACACGGTACTGTATGGATGTCTCATCCCCTATTCGGATCCCCCCCCTCCAAAAAATAATTGGAGGGGGGTCTCCCGCATACCCCCCCATCCGGGCCGGCACAATGCGATACGATCTCGTGCCCGGCAATTCCAGAATGTACCCGGGTAACGACGGAAGAGCGTGCCCTTCCCGGCTCCCGCGATCTGGCCGTGATCGAAGGGGGGTCTGGCGCATACCCCCCCGCCCCCATGCAGGGGGGGTCTCCGCGATTTGAAAATAAAAGGGAGGGGGGGTATGCCAGACACCCCCCTCCTCAAATGAGGGAACTGTGCATTATTGCACACGGATTTTTCAGGCCCGTGCATCAGGGTTCCGGGGGAGCGGTCGTTTTGAAGGCTTTCCCAGAAATGATCAGGGGGGGTCTGATCCGGCCAGAGGGGGGGAGGGGTATGCCGGATACCTCCCCCCCATGCGGGTGGGGGGGTCTCCACGATTTGAAAATAAAAGGGAGGGGGGGTATGCCAGAGACCCCCCCATCCGCTGCTGTGCAATCCCCTCACCAAAGAGAATGTCCAGACGCCCCCCGTCGCCCCCATGGAATTTTTTATCATGGTGGTAAGGGAATCCCGTCAAAGCCCGGCGTATCGTGCCACCAGCGTGCGGAACCGGTACACTTTAAATCCGGGCCCGGCCATTGTCCGGTAGGGATGAAGATTGAGTGGAAACGGTTTTAAAAGATCTTACGATCCCGTTGCGGACCCTTGCGATGGATTCGTTTCACCGTTCGGCCACCGCCCGGTCACGTTCCCGGTCGTGGTTCCCGAGGACGGGACGGAACACCCGATTTCCATCAGCATGGAATACCTGAACCGGTGCAGGAATCCCGGGAACCTCGTTGTTCCCGCCCGGGAACTGTGCCCCACGGGTTAATTCTCTCGTTTCCCCGCCCCCTCCCGCTCCGGATGTTACGGCATTGACTAAAATGGGAAATCTCTCCCGGTTTGAGAACGTGGAGATGGGCCGGACCGTGCAGCCTATCGTCCACTGCAAATTATTTTTCACTCATCGCTGTGTTTATGC
>JBAYMI010000156.1:0-5751 GCA_041663625.1 Methanoregula sp. | reverse complement strand
CCGGAAAAATCCCCTGTCTGACCTTTGTTTTTGTCGAGCAGGAGATCGAAACCTGATGCAGGATAGACCTGCATCATGATCTCCTCCCCCGGTGCGAGACTGGTTGTTCCGGTGAGGACGTAGACTTCCCCGGTCCTCATCGTGGGAAGTGCATCTATCGTGATGAAGCCCGCGGAGATATTTACGGGGCCCGTTGTATTTTGCAGTGATGCGGAGACCGGAGGATTGTCGGATTCGTACAGGGCAGAGAGGGTTCCGGCAGGTGAGGTAATGCCGGTTGTGTTTTCAGAGATGCGGAACTGGTACCGGGCCGGTGGTATCGCACCTGTAGCGGGTACAACATTCCACCGGTTTATTCCTTCAGTCCCGGGGACAACCACGGTAGTACCCTGGAACTCCTGAGTACTATTGCCCGATCCGTTCGTCACCGTCTGCATATTCCACGCAAGCGGGATGCCCGGTGCAAGACTGGTGATGCCGGAAATTTTCAGGCTCCCGTCAGCCTGTGTCTGACCGGTGGGATTGATCCGGATAAATGGCTCTGTCACACGGGTCTTTTTCCGGATACTCCCCGGGCCGGCATTCTCATCTCCCAGCGTGAAATGCTGCGTTGCTATGGGATCGCTTTCAATACTGGTGAAATTTTTTGTATACGTAACGGTAGTCAGGGAAATCGTATAATCGCCGGGTTGTACCGATGAGATATCGATCGTACCTCGCAGGCGGTTTTCCCCCCCCTCTCCCGGAATGATCCATGCATCGGTGTTCACGTTTACAGTCCCGTCAGTATCGTCCTGCCCCGGGGACCGGGGTGATGCTGTTAGCCTGACGTACAGGTTATTGTCTTTTGCCAGGGTGGTCGTGCCGGTCAGAACCAGTATATTGTGTTCGTCTACGCTCATGTCCGTGATGGGATCGATGGTCGTTGACGGGGGCATGAAGGGTATGGGGATCCCGGTAAGGAGGATACCGATGAACATGCCTGCGAGGACAAGGGCCGAGATGATCCCTGCATACGTGATGTATTTCTTCTTCATACAGCCTCCGTTACGGGGGAATTATTCCATTTTTCAGCAGGACCGGCAGTACCATGGATCAGGAATCTTTTCCTGGTCTGTCTCATACCAAGAGGATTCATCGCGGTGACGCCGCAGGCCACGATGAGGGAGCAGGTAAGATAGGTAATTCGTTTCATGATGACCAGCTCGTGGGGATCAGTCTCTTTAAGCAGTACGTGTCCCCGGATATGGTTTCATAGGTCCGGTTATCGATCCAACTATTACTGATATTCACGACATATTTCCGCAGGTCAGGATCCATCTTCTCCTTGTCCAGTGTCATGGACCAGAGGCCGGTGTCCCCGATCCCTTTCTCAACGGTTACCGTCCCTGCTGCTCCCGACATGGACGATGCAAAGTGCTTCACTTCCGGATTCATGGTCAGGTCATATTCCGTGGGATTGACCCGGACGAGTAATTTCGTTCCGGGAGGGAGGTCTGTAGTCCCCGTTATGGTAAAGGTCTGGTCGGCCCACCTGGTGGGGAATGCATCGATGGTAATGTGTCTGCAGGTACTGGTGTCCATGACCGGTAATGTGGCGTTGTCCAGGATCGCTTCTTTTACGATAAGAGGAGCCGTGTCATAGGGGGGTTGTATTCCGATCCTCTCGGTTTTAATACTTCCCAGCGTGACGATGATGAAGTACTCACTGGGAATGAATTCGGTGCTGTCCACTGCAAACGACCACCGGTTGACACCGCCCGTTCCCGGCAGTACATTGATCTGCCCTGAACGTGTGAGCCCTTCCCTCACCTCCCGGTCTCCGGTCTTCGGGTTCACCGTGAAGACTGAGGCATTGGACTGCTGGATGATCAGATAGGTAAGTTCAGTACCTTCCGGCAGGCTTGTTGTCCCTGTAACAAGGAGTTTTTCCCCACGCCAGAGCGTGCCGGGGGGATTGATCCCGATTTGCGGGGGCTGGAGATCTCCCGTGCCGGTAGTTCCCGTCGGGATGGGTTTTGTTCCGGTCAGGAGGAACCGGGAGGTTGCGAGGATATCACTTCGCACGGTCTCATTAACCCAGTACGCTTTCACAAGGTATTCTCCCGGGGGGAGAGCAGAAGTGTCCAGTGCACCCGACCAGGTATTCGACATTCCCCCGCCCCGGACAATAAACGCATCCACCGTACCGACAGGGGATTTTGTTTCGGGAGCAGGAGAGGCCGCTATGATATCCAGATCCAGTACCGTGCCGGCCATGAGGTTTGTTGTCCCCGTGATGACCACGAGATCTCCTACCACTGGATCCGGGATAGGATCGATAGTAACCGTAGAAAAGACCGAGAATGAACCCGAGAGGAGGATGCCTGCGAACAGGACTACGAGTAGTGCGGCAGCGACAATACCGGCATATGTCAGATATTCCTTTTTCATCACAATCCCCCAGAAAGGTTGAATCTTTTTAAGCAGTATGTGGTCCCGTATATCGTATCGTAGGTACGGGGATCGAACCGGTCATTGCTGACATTAAAGACGTATTCATCAGTCGGGAACTGTGAAAGGTCGAGATCCGCGGACCAGGTGTTTGAATTCCCGGTCCCGCTGATCACTTCCACATCTCCCATTGCCCCCATTCCGGATGCCATCATGGTGTCCCCGTTCATGGTAAACTCAATTGCCGCGGGAATGACCTTGAAGAGCAGTTCCGTTCCGGGCTGGAGGCTGGTTGTCCCCGTGACAGTATACCGCTGGTTAGCCAGCGTATCGGGCAATGCATCAATCGTGATGGACTGGCAGGGCCCGCTCACCGGCACCGGTGGTGTGAGCCGGTCCGCGGTCGCATCCAGCACGGTAAGGGATTCCGTATCGAAAATGCCTTTCTTCCCGATATCCTCCGTCCTGACGGTATCCTGTGTCACGATCACCTCGTACCGGTCCGGGATAAACTCGGTGCTGTCAATCGCAAACGACCAGTGGTTGAGCCCGTCGTCTCCCGGAATTGCCGTGATCAGGCCCGACCGCGTGAGCCCTTCCCGCTGGTCCTTTTCCCGGGTCTTCGGGTCCACCGTGAAGACCGAGATATTGGTCTGCTGGACGACGAGATAGAGGAGTTCAGTGCTGTTGGGCAGGTTCGTGGTCCCTGAAATGAGGAGCTTATCTCCACGCTGTATCGTGCCGGGGCGATCGATCCGTATGAACTCAATCTTGTGTATTTCCCCCATGCGGGTGATCTTGTCCGGGTCTGGTGTGGCACTGGCGAGCGTGAACCGGGACGTTGCGAGGAGACCGCTCCGGGCAATGGTCTCATTCATGCCATAGGCACGTACCAGGTATTCCCCCGGCGGGATGGCGGATGTGTCCAGTGCACCCGACCAGGTGTTCGACATCCCTGCGCCACGGACAATAAATGCATCGGTCCCGCCGACCCGTGTTCCCTTCCCGGTAGTGGCCGGGGCAGCGACAATATCCAGTGACAACCTCGTGCCTGCATCGAGGTTTGTTGTCCCCGTGATCACCACGAGGTCTCCTGCAGCATGGTCGGGGATGGGATCGATGGTAACCGAGGAAAAGACCGAGAAGGAACCCGAGAGGAGGATGCCTGCGAACATGATGACGAGTAGTGCGGCAGCAACAATTCCGGCATAGGACAGATATTTCTTTTTCATAGGGACCACATGTAATGTTTTTTGTGCATAACGTGAAAAATATTTATCTTTGGTTTTCCTGCCGTTCCGTGGCCCCCCCCCGATTTACCCGATCGCAAAGTGTACTGACCCGAAGACATCGGTCCTGAGGTTATCCTCGCTGATCGTTGTGACGTTCACGATATAGTTGGTCTTTTCATACCCTTCCGTATCCAGTGCACAGGATCACGTGTTGGTACTCCCTGAACCACCGATGACAATGGCATCGCCTGCAATGCCTGAGGGTTGTGCGGCGGATGTGGCCGATCTTTTCGATTTGTCCTCAAAATAATCGGGATACACCTGGTACATCAGGAGTGTTCCTTTGGGAAGGGTGGTTGTGCCTGAGATCAGGAAGACATCTCCCTGCGATTTGTCGCCCACGGGCTTGACGGCGATGGTGGGTGCGCCGGCAGATCCCGTTGCCGCCCCGGAATAAAAGACCGGGGTATCGGTGCCAAGATAGGTACCTTTCAGGGTGAACTGTGCCGATCCCTCCACACCCTTTTTCGCGGCAGCAACCCGGATTTTGTAGGAGCCGGGTTTAAATCCGCTTGTGTCGGAAACAAACCTCCAGCGGTTGGTCCCGCCCGTGCCGGCAAGGACCTGTCTGTTTGCGGTCATCTTCTCCTCTCCTGAGTCACCGTAGGTACGGTACATGTATATCGCTGATTTCTCCGGCAGGTTGGTTGTCCCGGAGATAACAATGAGGTCCCCGATCTTCTTCTCCCCGATGGGATCGATAGTGATGAACGGCTTCGTGGGGTCCGGTGCCGGAGTGGGCGGGGCTGTTGTTGTTGCCGTGACTGCCATGACGCTGGCAGGGGTCTCGCTCCCTGTGCTCACCGGGTTCTGCCGGCCTTCCGTGGAATCCGTGCACCCGGCAATCATAAGGGTCGCAATGGTGAAGAGTACGGCAAGGCAGACAAGCCCGTAGCCGGGTTTTTGATCTGTTTTCATGGTTTCTCCCCGGCTTGTTTCAGTACGAAGTAGGTGTAACTATAGTCGTTCCCGATTTCAAATTTCATCCCCGTTGTCTGATCGCCATTCCTCTTTCCCACGATGACGACGTACTTTCCCGGTATTAGTTCATTTTCCGGGATGGTTTGCGATATCCTGTTTACTGTGCCATCTCCTTTCATCACGAGGTTATTTCCCCCGACACTCATCTGCGAATCACCGTTAAGCTCCGTCGGGGCAGTTCCCGTATCCGGCATAACCTGCCAGAGCAGCTCGGTGTTTTCGGGAAGGCTTGTGGTTCCCGTAATGACGAACGGGCTCCCTGCTGTCATATCAGCGATGGGATCGATTTTTATAACGCCGGTGGAAGAGATCGGTGCCGATGCCGGTTGTGCAGTATTCGATGGCCCTGCGATCGTTGCAGCCTTACTCGTGATTGCTGTGACCGGGGCCGGGTTTTCACTCTGCAGATTACCTGCAGCAGTCACTTCGCCCTGCTGTACCTGTGTAGTGTCTGTACAACCGGCGATTGCAATGGTCGCGACGGTGACGAGTACGGCGAGACAGATGAGCGCCTGACGGGTTGCCTGAGGGGTCTTCATGGTATCTCCTGTTTTTTCATTTGCGTACGACTCTCCCTGCGAGAGCA
The DNA here is from genome assembly GCA_041663625.1 of Methanoregula sp. Classification (GTDB taxonomy): domain Archaea; phylum Halobacteriota; class Methanomicrobia; order Methanomicrobiales; family Methanospirillaceae; genus Methanoregula. The sequence continues at coordinate 459 of JBAYMI010000156.1, read as the reverse complement.
GGTGTCGGGGATCTTCCCCGGTTGCAGATTTCCGTTCATTTCACGGTCATATAGGTGTACCCGGCAAGCGTCCCTGTCGAAGGATCCACGGTCATCGGATCGCCCTCCAGGGAGACCACGATAACAACATACTTTCCCGATGGCATGTCTTTCAGGTCAACGTCCAGCGAGACCTGGTTTGATGTGCCACTACCCTTTGCGACCTGGTTATTTGCCATGATTCCTATCTGCTGGTTCATGTCGATACCTTTCGGTGCGATTCCTGTATCCGGTGCGATATCCCAGAACAGGTTTGTTCCGACCGAAAGACTGGTAATTCCTGTGATAGTGAACGTATCGCCAGTTTTATGGTCGCCGACAGGGTCAATGGTTATGACACCGTTGTACTGGACCGGTGCCGATGCCGGTTGTGCAGTTTTCGGCGGTGCCGGTGCAGCCGTTGTCTTTGTTGCGACCGGG
>JBAYMI010000155.1:0-5752 GCA_041663625.1 Methanoregula sp. | reverse complement strand
AGGAATGCAAGCTCGATATCCATGACAACAACACCGCCGCACTCCACCACGCACTTCCCTGAATCCGTGAAGGTCCCGATAACCGTCGCCTCCACCTCGCGCCTCTCCATCAGGTCCATGAAGATCCTGAGGTTCTCCGGCGGCACCGCAAGCGTCATCCGCTCCTGCGATTCGGAGATCCAGATCTCCCACGGGGCCATGCCGTGGTACTTCAGCGGGACATTGTCGAGCTGCACGTGGCAGCCATTACATTCCTTTGCCATCTCCGCTACCGAGCAGGAGAGCCCGCCCGCACCATTATCCGTGATGCTCCGGTAAAGCCCGAGGTCCCTTGCCTCCTTGACAATCACGTCCGAAAATTTCTTCTGGGTGATCGGGTCGCCGATCTGCACCGCGGTGACCGGGCTCTTCGGGTCGAGCGCTTCGGAGGAGAAGGTGGCTCCGTGGATCCCGTCCTTGCCCACCCGGCCGCCAACCATCACGATCAGGTCGCCGGGCTCTGCCTTCTTCTCGTATAACTTCTGCCCGTCCCGCTCACGTGGCATGATACCGACTGTCCCGGCAAAGACCAGCGGTTTACCCGCGTAGCGGTTGTCGAACCAGCAGAAGCCCTGCGGGGTCGGGATGCCCGAGCAGTTCCCGCCAGCGCCAACGCCCCTCACGACCCCTTCAAGGATCTGCCGGGGGGGAAGGACCGGATTCGTACGGTCCTTCCCGCGGAAGAGGGGGACCGGCGCATCGGGGTCGCCAACGCAGAACCCGTAGATGTTGATACAGGGCTTTGCGCCGAGACCGAATCCGATCGTGTCGCGGTTCACGCCCACGATACCGGTCAACGCGCCGCCGAACGGGTCCAGAGCGGACGGGGAGTTGTGGGTCTCGACCTTGTGCGTCACGAGGTACTGGTTGTCAAAGATGATCGCGCCGGAATTGTCGGAGAAGACCGAGACGCAGATGTCATTCTCTCCCGCAGCCTCGCGGATCTCGTTCGTCGCCGCCTGGATGAAGGTCTTGTAGAGCCCTTTGGGCACATCGTCGTCCATCGAGGAGGCGAAGATCGTGTGCTTGCAGTGCTCGCTCCAGGTCTGGGCCAGCGATTCGAGCTCAATATCGGTGGGCATCCTCCCGAGGTCCTGGAAATAATCGCGGATCGCGTGGAGCTGGATAAGGTCGAGCGCAAGCGGCCCCCGGCGCTGGCGGGTATGCGGATCGATAATCCCTTCCTTCCCGATCTTCGCCAGTTCCGCATCATCGATCTCAAGGTCCACCGGCCCCGCGGTTGGCAGTTCGTGGAGTTCCACGTGCGGTACGATACGGTCCATGCCCGTCTTTCCATATTCCTGCCGGGTCTTCATGTGGATCCGGTTCACGAGCGGGTTTGCCAGAGTACCGGCAAGCCGGTTGAGCATTTCGGATGCGAGACGCCCGCGGACAAAATAGAGCTGCGATGAGCACACCGCTTCCCCGTCCCCGAACTTCATCGAGAGGAAGTCCTCGATTGTCTGCCGGGCCGTGGTGCCGACATTGTCGGTCACGCCCGGGAGGAACCCGACCTCGATCGCGTGATCGAAGAGGGCTTCCGTTGCTTCGTCCACCGTGAACTCCTGCACCACCGGGTTGACGAGCTGCTGTGCTACCTGCACCAGTTCGTTGCGGGAAAAGTCCCGGGCCGTGGTCGCGACAGAATATACATCGACAAGGTGCAGCTCGTCAACCGGAATCCCGAGCAACCGTATCCGGTCCGTCCGGGTCTTCAGCCGGGGATCTCTGGTATAGTGAACTTCTATGCGGTGGACAAAAGAAGCCATGTATACAGGGTTGGGCGCACTGGAGAAAATAGGTATCGTCCTTCCCATGGAGACGGGCGTTCCCAAAAAAACGGGGCGGTTACGGACTCACTTCTTTGTCACGACAACCGGGTCGAGTGTAGCATCGATCAGCAGATCGAAGTCCACCGTGTCCAGCCAGCCGGCCTTCTCGAACATGCTCATGAAACAGACACCGGCCACCTTCACCTCGCCATGTTTCCGGGCAAGGTCCCTGACCTGCTCCTTTGTTATGGGCATCATCGGCATGGCAAGCCCGCCCATGAAGACCAGCAGTTTCGGGCGGAGCACGGCCGGGCCACCAGAGACCTGCATTCCCACGTCCTCCACGTTCTGGATCTTTTTGGCCTTTGCCTCATCGAGCAGGGGCACAAAGACCTGCTCCACGTGAAGGCCACGGACCGCGACCGCGAGGAGCTCGACAAACGGCGTGCAGGTTCCCACGCAGCCATAATACACGATCTGGTCCCCCTCTTTCAAGCCAAGGCCCTGCACAAACTCCTTGAACGGGCGCAGGATGCCGGGTATGCTCTTCGTTATTTCCCGTGTTGCCATGATCTGTCAGCTGATCTCGGGCGCCCTGCGGGATAAGGTTTTTTAAAGAATACCGGGGCCGGATCATGCAGAGGAAACTGGCTGTCTCATTACAAGATAATAGAGCCAGCCGACAACGAGCGGAGAGAGGATTGCACCGGCAATGATGACAATGCTGCCCAGGGTATAGTTCTGCCGGATGACGAACTCGCGGAGCACGATCATCGCAGCATAGATTGCACCGAGAAGGACGGAAAGGAACCTGGCCAGCGCCATGGGGTCGGCAGGCCGTGCAACAGGAAAGTAGGCCAGCAGGAGGAGCAGGAGGAACAGTACGTAGGTATACGAGACCAGGGAGGGGGGAACAAAATACTGCTGGAGGTAGGAGAAGAAGCCGCTCATCACAAAGACGAGCAGGAGGAGCGCAGCCTCCTTTGGGGTGAACGGGTACCAGCGCATAGTGAGTGAGAATTCCTTTGGACTGCGTAATGATGAGTGTTGCGGTGGGGCCAGGTCACCGGAACCGGTCGTCCGACCGGGTGGTCTCCGCATTGCCGGCAACCGTCTCAAGCCACCCGCACCGGGAACCGGGATGCGAATCGAACGCCGGCACATAGGGTTTGAGATCGATAAGCGGCGTGCCATCCAGCACGTCCACGTCCCCGATGACGAGCGTCCCGCAAGCCTTGTCAACGGCAAGGAGCCGGACGGTCGAGAGGCCGATCGCATTGGGACGTCTCGGCGACCGGGTGGCAAAGATGCCGCGGGGCGTTGTGTCAAGGAACGGTCTGACCGTGAGGCTGTGGCCAGCGCACCGGTGGAACGCGTAGATCAGGATAACCCGTTCGAACCCGTCCAGGTCAGCGAGCCCTTCGCGGTACGGTGCGAGGATCTCGATGGTTCCCCTGGTCCCCCGGGCGCCGTTCGGCTGGATAGGCATGCCGGCAATGTCATGGAACGGGGAATGGATCACCCCGATCGGTGCATACGTAACGGGTGTAATGGGTGAGGAACTGTCGCGGGAACCGGGCATACAGAGATCTTCCGGATCCTGGTGAAAAAAAGATATTGTTCCCGGGTGCGGGATCAGGGTATTGCCATCATCGCATCGCGCTTCATCTCGATCTGTAACGCGGCACGGGAATCCGCAACATTCTTGCGGAACTCCAGGGTGAGATCCCTGATAGCGGCGTTGGTGATCTTCAGGGAGGCCGACGAATGACTGGTCAGGGCCGCGGTGAGGTTGGATCGCTGCGCATCGATCTGTTGGGAGAGGTTCTGTGCAAGGGTTGTGTTGATGCCCTGTTTCCCAAGAGAGCGGAGGAGAAGCGTGCGGTCATTGGACTCCCTGATGAAGAGGGCCAGCCGGGCAGATTCATTCGAGAGCGAGAGCACACTGGTATCGTTGATTGAGCGGGCATACGCGCTCGCGTTCGAGGTTTCCCGGATACTGGCTCTCTGGGCGGTGCTGCTCCCGTTGAACTGCATCATCCGGGTCTTGGTCTCATCAGAGAACTGGCGGGCCTTGGTATTGAGGCTCTCGCGGGCTTCTGCGATCTCGGCCGCGGTCTGCATGAGGGGGACCGATGAGGCGGTCACGAGATAATCGTCATGGATCTCCTTTAAGGTGACTGCACCGGTCTCATTGCTGATCCTATCGATGTACTGGATCGTGCCATCCATGCGGGCATCCTGCGATTCACCGAGATACGCGATATGGGTCTTGAGCATTGCGAGTGCTTCCGGCCGGTCCTCTGCATTGGGATCCGTGCTCCTGGGGATGGTATCACTGTCAACTGCTGCTGAAACGATCGGCACGAGCAGCATCAGGATGAGAAGACACGCAGCCGCCCTGATAATTCCCGTTGTGTTTCTCAAGTCCATTCCTCATTCACCTTACGTGCAGTGATAATCAAATCACTTCCCAGATGTGGGACAGCTCCTTAATAATATTACCCTGATGGCAGCGGTTATTCGTATAACCGCGTGGTTAGCTCAATGGGATCGGCATCCCCGTGATCGCCGGGGCCGGGACAGGGGGGCGGGCATGGCCGGAACTACTATACCCACCGCTGACAAAGGTTTACCAGAGGATACCTGCGTGGCAACGGACTATTTCTTCCGGACCGATCGATCCGCAATCATCAACGAGGATCTCTTTGCCACCAGGAAGATCAGGGCGGGGAGCATTGACCTCGTGGTCACGTCGCCGCCCTACAACGTGGACATCCCGTACAATTCCCACGATGATCGTGGCTCCTATGCGGAGTACCTGGACTTCTCGTCCCGGTGGATGAAGAGGTGCCACAAGTGGCTGAAAAGTGACGGCCGGTTCTGCTTAAACATCCCGCTCGACAAGAACAAGGGCGGCCAGCAGAGCGTGGGGGCTGACCTCACGACAATCGCCAAGGAGGCCGGCTTCTCCTACCACTCGACGATCATCTGGAACGAGGGGAACATCTCGCGCCGGACCGCGTGGGGATCGTGGGCGAGCGCCTCGGCGCCGTACGTGATCGCGCCGGTCGAGCTGATCGTAGTGCTCTACAAGGATTCGTGGAAGAAGACGAGCGGATCCCGCGAATCGGACATTACAAAAGAGGAGTTCATGGCCTGGACGAACGGGCTCTGGACCTTCAATGGCGAGAGCAAGAAGAAGGTCGGGCACCCGGCGCCGTTTCCCCTTGAGCTGCCCTACCGGTGCGTGAAACTCTTCTCGTTTGTGGGCGACACGGTGCTCGACCCGTTCATGGGGAGCGGGAGCACGCTTGTTGCCGCAGGCCGGTGCAACCGGCGGGGCATTGGAATCGAGATCGATGCCCGCTACTGCGAGCTGGCACAGCGCCGGATCGAGGCCGATCATTGACCGGGCGGGATCCCACAGGCCTGCCGGTTTTTACCTGATTCCTGCTCAAAACGGGCCATTTCAACCAGAAACTTTGTAAATGAACCCGTCGTTTTTGTACAATCATGCACTACACCATCATTACGGAATCCCATGAGATGGGCGGTTTTACTGCCCGTTGCGTGGAGATCCCGGCAGCCCGTGGTTATGGCAACACCCAGGGTGAGGCCATTGCCAGTATCCGGGAAGCAATTGAAGTGGTGCGGGAAGCCCAGAATGCGGAACTGCACAAAACCATTGCATCCGTCCATTCTGAGATCATCAAGATCGAAGTCGCTGACTCCGCATAAGTTTCCCGGGTGAACCGGGAAAGAAAAATTTCTCTCTTTTTTTGTTGACGATACAATGGTTCATGCGCTGGTATCCCGGCACGTGGGGATATGTTCACCCACTACCACTGTACTACAAAATGCCGGGGGCTGTACCAGATGAGAGTTTTATATATTCCCCACAGCCTCAACGTTCCCGGGTTGTTGCATGGGTGTTCCGT
>JBAYMI010000154.1:0-5797 GCA_041663625.1 Methanoregula sp. | reverse complement strand
GGCCGGAGCACACGAGATCCCCGATGAAGTCCGCTGGCAGATGGCTGCACGCATGCTCACCCGGCTGCCGGCAGCCTACGATGCCGCGTTCCGCCCGGTGCTCGGGCAGCAGTACGATGAGCTCGAACAGGAGATCTGGATGGAACTGGCCGGGATGGCCTATGCAGCGGCCCGCGACCTGGGGCTCCCGACCCGGACCGCAAAGGATCTCGCCGGGACCATGCGGACGATCCTGTACATCTTCTTTGGCCCGGAGTTCTCGGCTGAGGCGCTTGAAGTGGCGCCGGACCGGGCCGTGATCATTGTGAAGCGCTGCCCGTTCCACGCTGGCGCTATAGAAGTCGGGGGCGGGGGCGATGACTGCCCGGTCTTCCGGCGCTGCATGGCGTTTACCCTGACCGCGGTGCCGCTCCTGAACCCGGAGTTTACCGCACGGTTCGTCCGTACCCTCTGCACCGGGGACCGGCAGTGCGAGATCAAGATCGAAAAGAAACCCGTGGAGAATACAAAAAAGAAGCACTGAACGGGGGATGCCAGTTCTATGTCCAACTCCCGTCACTTCATGTAGTAGCCGATGGCCATGAAGATGAGCCCGATGTAGAACATGATCGCAAAGGGCATGGAAAATCCGAGATTGATAGTATCGAGCCGTTTTAAGTCCTGGAGCACGATCATCGCAAACCCGATGACGAAGAACGCGATGCTGAACTGGGTTTTGGTTGCCTTGTCCATATGATAACCTCTATCCGGTATTTGGGAAGGCGACAAAAAAAGATGTTGGTTTTTAAAAATTCCCGATCACGAGTGAGTAGAGGCCGGCGGCGGGACTCGGCGGTTTGTCAACCGGCGCAACCGTGATCTTCTCCTCGGGATACCCGAGGTTCTCGCAGACCGCCACCTGGAGCGGAAGGACGAGCCGCCGGAGCCGGATATACAGTTCTTCCGTGTCGAACTTCGGGTCGGCCAGAAGGAAGACGATCTTCCCGCGCCGCAGTTCCTCTACGGTATCGGTCATGCCCTTCTCGTGGCCCCGGCCATGGGCAACGACAACGGCCACCCGGGAGAGGGGGATGTGGAGCCGGGCGGTCGCGATCTGGAGCGATGAGATGCCCGGGATCACCTCGCCCTGCAGGTACCCGAGACCGGCCAGCATCGGGTCGCCGGTCGAGAGCACCACGGAGTCCTTTGGGAGCTGGTGCAGGCTCTTGAAGTCATCGATCGATTTCACCCGGCAGGAGGGGGCAAGGAACGGCCGGGCGAGCACGATCGCCCGTTCCGATCCGTACACGTTCCGGGCGGCCCGGAGTTCCTTGATCGCCTGTTCCGTCATCAGTCCCGGGCCGCAGCCCACGCCAACAATCTTCATGTGCTCCTCCCGATCATCCGCCCCTCGCGGTCGATGAGCACCACCCGGATATGGGGATAACGCGTATGGAAATCTGCCAGATTGTGCTCGGCAATGGTCGCAAACTCCGGCCGCACGGAGAGTTCCTCGACCGTCAGCGCACCGGTTCCTTCAAGGACCCGCGGGTTGATAAAGCGGAGGATCAGCGCCGGCAGGCCAAAGAGGATCGCCTCATTCTCTACGGCGGAGAGCGACTCCCCGATCTTCCCGCCGATCAAAATCACGTCCCGGCCGGGATAGAGCAGCCGGGCAAAGCGGAGGCCGGTGCGGCCGGTGGTGAGGACCGGCTGGTCTGCGGACGCGATCCGCACGAGCGTGGATTCCGTGAGATGATCGTCCCACGGCTCAACCAGACCGGTGGTGCCGAGGATCGAGATCCCGCCGGCAACCCCGACCCGGGGGTTCAGGGTCTTCTCTGCCACCACGGCTCCTTCCGGGATCCGCAGGGTGACCCGGACTGCTGGAAGGCCGGCTGCCTTTGCGGCCTCCTCTAGTGAGGTCCAGATACAGGCAAGGGCCGGGGCACTCACGGCCGGGTCGCCTGCCCGGTACCGCGGGGTGTTGCGGGTAAACCTCCCGATCCCCTCCTCAAAGACCAGTTCCATGCCGGTTTTTGTGGCCGCAGCCTCTGCAACAAACCGGAGGTGCGCCGTCACATCGCCCGGGTAATCGCCGGGCACCTTCTCGGCCGTGCCGGTTCCTTCCACCCCCCGTGCCGGTACATCCACGACCAGCCCGCAGGGCAGCGTGATCCGGGCTGACTCGATCGTCTTCCCTCCCAGCGAGAGGACCGCGGCTGCACAGGCTGCAGCTGCCGTGGTGCCGGTGGTAAATCCCCGGACCAGCACGCTGCCGTCAGCGGTCAGGATCGCCCGGCCCGCTTCCACGAGACGGAGCATGCCCGGCGCAACACAGCGCTCAACCCACCCATCCGGATACACAAAACCGGTGACCGGGTCCTGCATCAGTTCACCCCTCGATATACATGGTGATGCACTCATTGAGTGCGGCTACTGCAACGGGCGTGCCGCCCCGCGTCCCTTCCGTGGAGATGGATGGGATATTGATGGTCCGCAGGACTTCCTTGGACTCGGCGGCGTTGACGAACCCGACCGGTGCGCCGATGATCGCGGCGGGCCGGACGCCTTCTTTTACCATCGCACAGACCGAGAGGAGGGCTGAGGGGGCGTTTCCTATCACCACAATCGAGCCCGGCAGCCGGTCCTTCAGCGCGAGGAACCCGGCGGAGCTCCTTGTGATCTCCTTCTCCTTTGCGATATCAGACCCAAAGTCGAGGGCGCAGATCACCTCGCTTGCGTGGCCCTTCTTCTGGATGCCAACCTGCACCATCCGGATATCGGTGATGATGGGAGCCTTGTTCCGCAGGGCTTCGAGAACTGCCTTGACCGGGTTGTGCTCAAACCGCATGAGATCCGCGAGCGCAAAGTCGCCGACCGCGATCGAGCAGCGCTGCCGGATCCGGTCCTCGGGTGTGTTGTTGCCGATCGCTTCCCGGGCAAGAGCCCGGGACTTCTGCGAGATCGCGTAGCCTTCCTTCGTGTCAGCCCCGATATCAATATACGTATTTTTTGTGGTAGCCGCGTGGTGTAATGATTCCTTTGACATCGTCTCCCCTCCTCCAGATCCTGCTCTCGGTCCCGCCGATGATGACGACCGAGTGCATGTCGATCTCCGGTTCGTGATCCTCAATCTCTTCGAGCGTGGTGATGATGACCTGTTCGCCCTCCCGCAGTGCATTCTTCACAATCGCAACGGGCGTTGTGCCGGCCAGGTGGTGCCGTGCATGGCTCACGGCAATCGCGAAATTGTGCGGCCGGCCCCGGCTCTTGGGATTGTAGAGCACCACGGGGATGCCCACCGAGAAGATCGTATCGAGCCGGTGCTCGATCACCTCAAGGGGCGTCAGGAGGTCCGACAGGCTGAGCGTTGCATAATCGCCCGAGAGCGGCGAGCCGAGCAGCGAAGCCGCTGCCGTTGCTGCGGTCACACCCGGGACGACCTCGACCTCGATCTCCGAGCCATCGTGCTCCAGTACTTCCAGAACGATGCTTGCCATCCCGTAGATCCCGGCATCGCCGCCCGAGACGATGGCAACCTTTTTTGTTTTCGCGAGATCGATTGCCTGCGATGCCCGGTCCACCTCCTTTCCCATGGAACTCGATAGCACCTGCTTGCCCTCAAGCAGGGATTTGATCGGCTCAAGGTACGTGGAGTGGCCGAGCACGATCTCGGCATCCGCAATGACAGCGAGCGCCCGACCCGTCATGTACTCCCTCTTTCCCGGGCCCAGGCCCACGATGGCGAGTCGTCCTGTATTTTTCTCTGACTTTTCAGCGTGCGATGGCAACCGTGACACTCCCGTACACTCTCTTCTTCATGATGAGGACCTTATCCTTCGATGCGGCAAGGGCGGCCGGTTCGGCAACGCCCAATAACCCGAGCCGTGTTGCCCGCGAGGGGCCGGTCCCTTCCTGTGCGTTTATGGTATCATCGTTCAGGAATATCAAATTCCCGGAGAGGGCCCCCACGGCTTCGATGAGCCCGGCCTCGTGCATCTTCTTCGTGGTCGTTGCATAGACAAAGACGTCCGCTTCCGCGATCCCGTTCTCATCGAGGGCGGCCCGGACCGCCTCGACCACTTCTTCGGACCGGATATCCTTCCGGCACCCGATACCGACCGTGTACTCGCCCTTCTTCACGAGAATTGAGACGTCGGGCCCCGCAAGTACGATCGCCGGCCCCTTCACCGCGTGGACCGGGATGTCGCGGGTGAGAATCGCGGCATTCACGGCCCGGGTCGAGTCCCGGTTCACCACGTCCATCCCGTTCTGCTCCGCAATCGTCTCCACAGCCTCGCGGCCCCGGGACTCCGTGGCAGTCGTGATAACCGGGACAAGGCCGATCCCTGAGAGTTCCTTTGCGAGCTCGTTTGCCCCGTGATGGCCGCCGAGCACGGGAATTGCGTACTGCATGTCGGGACTCACGACCACGACCGCCGGGTCCTTCCACTTGTCCTCAAGGAGCGGCGCGATCTTCCGTACAACGATGCCCATTGACATCAGGGCCACGATTCGTTCTGCTTCTGCAAACGCCGTCTCGAATACGTCCGGCCCGTACAGCTCCACGTCACATTCCAGAAACGCGGCTATCCGTTCTGCCTCTTCCACGGCATAGGGAAAGGTGATGACAAGGGTCTTCATGAGTAGAGATGCGAGCGGACAAACCCGGACTTTGTCCCGAGCACGGCCCGGCCGACAATGAGGAGGGCCGAGCGGGTGATCTTTGCCTCCTCTGCTTTCTGTGCGATATCCGCGACCGTGCCCCGGATGATCTTCTGGTCGGGCCACGAGGCATGGTAGATGACGACCGCCGGCGTATCCTTCGGGCAGGCGAGTTTCTCTGTGATCTCGGCAAAGTGTTCGCTGCCAAGGAAGAACGCCATCGTGGCGGGAACCTTCGAGAGTTCCGTGATGTGATCCACATCCAGCGTCTTACCCGCGGGCCGCGTGATGATCAGCGTGTCGGATACGCCCTTGGGCGTGTACTCGGTGCCGAGTGCGGCGGCCGCTGCAAAGACCGAGGAGACGCCGGGCACGATTTTAATCTGGATTCCCTTTGCTTCGAGTTCCGCGATCTGCTCAACAATCGAGCCGTAGATGGCCGGGTCGCCCGAGTGGAGCCGGACCACTTTTTTGCCGGCTTTGGCCCGGTCGGCCATGAGGGTGACCATCGCATCGAGCTGCAGGCCCCAGCTGTCCACCTTCTCGGGTGCCGGGCTCCGGGCCACGAGCTGCGGGTTCACGAGTGAACCTGCGTAGATCAAAACGTCCGCGTGCTCAAGGATCCGCTGGCCTTTCACGGTGATGAGCTCGGGATCGCCCGCCCCGGCCCCGACAAACCAGATGATCGGATTATTTTGCAGCATACATCACGCTCATGTAATCGCTCTTCTCGGGCAGGTCATCGTTCCTGAACACCTTCATATCGTCAAAGAACATCCGCTCCACGAGCGCAAACTCGCGGTAGCCTTCGGCCCGGAGTTCGGCGGCCTTTGCCTTTGGCCTGCGGACCTTCAAGAGAATCTTTGTTGCGGAGACCGTGCCGTCCGAGACCGTGAAGCCTTCGTTGACCGGCACGCCCGCTGCTGATGCGAACGCCGTGATCGAACTGATCCCGGGCTCGGTCCGGAATTCTATCCCGGGGTGCGTCTCCTCAATCACCGCACAGAGCCGTGAGAAGGTGGAGAAGAAGTTCGGGTCGCCGAGGATCCCGAAGACCGCGAGGCCCGACTCCGCGACCGGCGCAATCTTCGCTGCATTCTCTTTCATGCAGGCGCTGATCTTTTCTTCATCGTCCGTCATCGGGAAGTCG
>JBAYMI010000153.1:0-5812 GCA_041663625.1 Methanoregula sp. | reverse complement strand
TGGACCTGGACCACGCCATCCTTTGCCTGGTACCTGGGCGAGACCGCAAAGAAACTGGGGATCGATCCGGCAAAGGACCTCAGTATCCGGAATATCATCTGCTCGGGCGAACCCGGCGGGGCGATCAAGGAGACCCGGGAGAACATCGAGGAACTCTGGAACGCGAACCTGTACGAGTACTATGGACTCTCCGACATCTTCGGGGCCTGTGCAGGATCCTGTACCGAGAAGTCGGTCATCCACATCGAGGAGGACCACATGATAGTCGAGGTCCTCGACATCAAGACAGGAGAGCCGGTCGGAGAGGGTGAACGAGGGGAGATGGTGCTGACCACGCTGAAAAAACGTGCACGCCCCCTCATCCGGTTCCGGACCGGGGATATCGTCACCTATACCGATGAGAAATGCGACTGCGGCCGGACACACAAGCGCCTGCACGGCATCCACGGGAGGACCGATGACATGCTCATCATCAAGGGTGTCAATGTCTTCCCGAGCGATGTCGAAGCCGTTGTCCGGGGAGCCGATTACCTGACCGGGGAGTACCGCCTCATCGTGGACCGGGCAAAACATCTCGACGTACTGACCATCGAGGTGGAGAACACGAAGAAGAAACCGGCAGAAGTACAGGCCCTGGTAATAACAGCGATCAAGGCACGGCTCGGCGTGACTGCACAGGTGATCGTGCACCCGCCAGGGACCCTGCCACGGGAGACGCACAAGGCCAAGAGGATCATTGACAAACGGGCGAATGTCTGGACCTGATACATCCGACACCCTGCCCTTTTTTCATTGCCTGCCCTCTGGCCCAATCTGAATGCATCCCCTGGTTGCAATATTCCGGCATACCGGTCCGGGGTTTCATCCCCCTGCATCTCCCCCCTGCCGGGAAAAACAAACGACTGCAAGCCTGCCGGCGTTACTAACCGGATACCGTCATGAACCGCGCCGGGAACCAGGACAGACAACGAGAGAGAAAACATGCTATCCGTGCTCTACATCGATAATGACCGAAACCTCCTTGAAGCGGGTAAAATGCTGCTCGAACAATCAGGCTGTTTATCGGTAGATACCTGCTCCACGGGTGCAGAGGCACGAACGCGGCTCTGGCATACCATTTACGACGCAGTCCTTTCAGAGAACTGCCCCCCGTATGTTGACGGGATCAGGATTCTCCGTGAAGTAAGGATGTCCTGCCCCCAGCTCCCGGTTCTGTTCTTTGCCAGCGAACCTGCCGGCGATGCAGTCATCGAGGCGCTGAACAGCGGGGCTGACTTTTACGAAAGGAAGGGAGACCACCCCACAACACAGTTCGCGGACCTGGCCCGCCAGATCAGGAGCGCGGTCAACCGGCGCAAATCGGCCCGGCAGACCGGCCACCTTGCACGCCTCTACCGGATCCTCTCGCAGACCAATGCCGCATCCGCCAGTCTCCGGAGCAGGAAGGCACTGCTGGAAGAGGCCTGCCGCCTTGCCGTCGAAGACGGGGGGTTCCGGGCAGTATGGATCGGGCTGATCCACCGGGAGACCGGAACTTTCGGACAGGGTGCAGCGTACACCGGCCATAACCGGGAAATAAAAATCGGGGAGGAGGAACTGCTGGCGCTGGGAGCCGCGCTCAGGGAGAGGATCGTCAACCGGGGTATCTATTATGCCAGTACTGACAACCGCCATGATCCGATCCTCGCACCCTGGAAAGAGATCCTTGCTGCCCAGGACATCTGCTCCAGCGCAGCGTTTCCCCTGCGCGCCGGCGACCAGGTTATCGGGGCAATGATCTTCCATGCCCAGGAACCCGCATTCTTCAGCGAGGAAGAGGTGCAGCTGCTCATCGAGCTGACCGACAACCTCTCCCTTGCCCTGGAACTGATGGAGAAAGAGTACCTGATAAGCAAGCTCACCCGGATGAGCGATGCCCTCCAGCTGGCGAACAAGAAACTCAACCTGCTCTCCAATATAACAAGGCATGACACCCTCAACCAGCTCACCGCCCTGGGGGGATACATTGAGCTCGCACGGATGAGCACGACAGACCAGAAGGTACTTGAATATATCCAGAAACAGGACAAGGCCATCGAGAGTATCCGCCAGCAGATCAGTTTCACCCGGGAATACCAGAACATCGGGGTCCACGCCCCGCTCTGGCAGAATGTGCAGGGCATTGTTGAACGGGCTGCCGGTACGGCCAGCCTGGGGCAGGTAACGATTCAGGCAGATCTGCGATCCATCGAGATATTTGCCGACCCCCTGCTGGAAAAAGTGTTCTTCAACCTGCTCGAAAACGCCAAAAACCACGGAAAAAAGATTAGCCAAATTCGCATCTCAGCGCGGGAATCCGATGATGGGCTCATCATCTCCTGCGAGGATAACGGCGAGGGGATACCGGATGCCCAGAAGGAGAATATCTTCACCCGGAAATTCTTCAAAAATACCGGATTCGGCCTCTTCCTCTCCCGCGAGATCCTGGCAATAACCGGGATTTGTATCCGGGAGACCGGGAACTTCGGGAACGGAGCACGGTTTGAGATCATAGTACCTCCTGAAAAATTCCGGGTACCGCCGCCGTAGCCGGTCCCGTGACAGCACGGCCACGAATCCCCCCGGGTGTTTCCGGGGGTGTAACAATCCATCGGATTGCCCCTGCATCTCGCTTCGGGGGCCATTTGCGAACCTGACAGCCACCAACCAGAACCACATTCGAAGGGAACACCATGATATCAGTCCTTTACGTTGACGACGATCCAACCCTGCGGGATATCGGAAAGATTTTTCTTGAGAAGATTGGGAATTTTACCGTTGAGACGTGCAGCTCGGCACCGGAGGCGCTGGAGCGCCTGGAGAAGGTGTCCTACCATGCAGTCCTCTCGGATTACGACATGCCGGAGATGAACGGCATCCAGTTCCTCAAGGAAGTGCGTTCACGCTACCCGACCCTCCCGTTCGTCATCTTTACCGGCAGGGGCCGGGAGGACGTGGTTGTCGAAGCCCTGAACAACGGGGTGGACTTCTACCTCCAGAAAGGCGGGGAGCCCAAGTCCCAGTTTGCCGAACTCTCCCACAAGCTCCGGGCGGCCGTCAAGCGCAGGCAATCGGACGAGCAGATCAAGCACCTTGCCCGCCTGTATGCCGTGCTCTCACGGACCAACGAGGCGGCAGCGTACATCCGTGACCGGACTGCCCTGCTCGCGGAAGTCTGCCAGATTGCTGTCCGGGACGGGGGATTTCTCATGGTCTGGGCGGGACTGATCGGGTCTGAGCCTGATTCGTTCGAGGCTGTTGCCCATTGCAGCAGCGTGGGCGATCCTTCCCTGCCACCTTCGGAACCGGGCGAGATATTGCCTCTGGATGCCCCACCCACCCGTGTTGCCATAACCGAGGGGCGGTATAATGTCATCGCGGATACCCGCGAAGATCCGCAGTTCGCACCCTGGAAGGACCGGGTGTCGGCATCCGGGTTCCGGTCGAGCGCAGCGTTTCCGCTCCGCGTCGGGGAACGGGTGATCGGCGCCATGACGTTTTATGCCCGGGAACCTCGGTTCTTCGATGAGGAAGAGGTGCAGCTGCTCCTTGAGCTGACCGACAATATTTCCATTGCACTCGAACTCATGGAGCGGGAGCAGGATATCACTGAACTCAAACAGATGGGTAATGCACTCCGCTCGGCGAACAACAAACTGAACCTGCTGAACAATATCATCCGGCACGACATTCTCAACACCGTAGCCGGGCTGCTCGGTCTGGAGGACATGGCACTCGACATCATAGATAACCGGGAGGCAAGGGAGCTGCTCAGCGAGATCAAGGGTTCGACCCGGAAGATCCAGGAGCAGATCACCTTTACCCGGGAATACCAGACCATTGGGGTTCAGTCACCTCAGTGGCAGAATGTCGTGGAAGTCGTGGAGCGTGCCGGTGCACAGGTTGATCACCGGGATATCGCCATCGTCATAAATGTCCCGGATACGGAGATCTATGCCGATCCCCTGTTTGAGAAGGCCGTGTATAACCTCCTCGACAATGCGATACGGTACGGGGAAACCATCAGCACGATCCGGTTCCACACGCAGGATATTCCTGATGGCCATATCCTCATCTGCGAGGATGACGGGATTGGCGTGACGGATCACCTGAAAGAGCGAATCTTCGAGCAGGGTTATGGAAAACACACCGGGCAGGGCCTGTTCCTCGTGCGGGAGATCCTTTCCATCACCGGTATCTCCATTTCTGAGAACGGTTCTCCGGGAAAAGGAGCACGATTCGAGATGATCATCCCCCGGAACGGGAGCCGGATGACCATCCGCAGCAACGAAAAGGTAGCCCTCCCCACAGGAACAGGATCGGACCATGCAGTGATCATGAGGTGATACAGAATGGGACAACCACGGATAGTTATCGTTGAAGATGATGAGATACTGGCTAAAACCACGGAGTGGAGGGTACGGAAACTGGGATACGGGTTCTCCGGCCGGGCTGCGAGCGCGAAAGAGGCAATCGGACTCATTGCGAGAGAACACCCGGATATTATCCTGATGGATATCAACATCCGCGGGGAGCTGGACGGGATCGAAGTAGCGGAACGTATCAGGACGCAGTTCGGTATTCCCGTCATCTTCATGACCGCCAACATGGACAAGGAGACGATTGCACGTGCCAAAGCAACCGGCCCGAAAGGCTACCTGGTGAAACCGTTTGACGACCAGGATCTCAGGGTTGCGATTGAACTTGCGATACCATAATAAAAAATATTAAAAAAATCCTGCACATGAACCGGATTCTGATGCGATCCGTCACGGGCAAGACCGTTATTCAAGGGGAAGCTGGTCCTTCCCGAGCCGTTCCAGGATCTTTGCCGAGGTCTCGAACCGGGGTTTCTCTTCACGCTGTACCCGCTGGTAAAACTCGCAGTTGAGACAGTTGCCGATCTTTGCAGCATAGGTTCCCTGGACTCTGCCGCCGCACATGGTGCCGCTGATGGCCCAGCAGGCCCGGCCACCGTTTGTTCCATGGTTGACACCATCCGTCCGCGTCTCTGTTGACGCCGGGCAGATCCCCAGTTCTGCTGCCTTAGCCCCTCCGGGCTGGCGGCCGCAGTTCTTGAATTCCCAGCAGTTTTGAGTTGTCATACAGGATCACTTGTTCCCGTACCCATAAAAAGGAGCAGAAAACGGTAAGAGTTACCCAGAAGACGATGACCGTACGTAACAGTTCAAGAGCGCAGACTGGACCTCCCTCATCACTGGACAAGGGGCAACAATTGCCGCAATCCCCACATGGATACTGGTGCGGGCAGACATATTGATCACTTCGGACAGAGCCGGGCTTTTCCGGCTGTGCTGAAAGGAGTGAACGATCATGACGCCATCGCAACCGGATGAGCATATCATCGAGGCAATCGGCAGGTCCCGGATCGTGATCCGGGACGGGGTCATCGTAGAGATTGGGGAGGCACAAATCAAGGAGTGCCCGCTGGCAAAACGGTTCGCCCACCCGGTTCCTGAAATCACCAAAGACGCGGTCCGGGCCAACATCGAGCACCGCATGAAGGCCTTTGGCATGTGCACGCCCCGCCGGGACGTGCTCGACACCAAGGAATTCGTAGGATTCGGGGCAACCGAACTGCTCGGCTTTGCCTCCCACGCCGGGCTGATCGATGCCGCAGTGCTTGCCTGCGATGGTGCCGGCACCGTCATCGTGAAGAAGCCTGCCCTGATCCAGGGGGTCGGGGGCAGGATGTCGGGGCTCTTCTCGACCAGCCCGATCCCGGAAGTTATCCTCCGTATCGAAGAGAACGGGGGCATTGTCGTGGACAAGG
>JBAYMI010000152.1:0-5845 GCA_041663625.1 Methanoregula sp. | reverse complement strand
TTCCTTGTCCATGCGCCGGATCTGCTGGATGATGAACGGATCTTTTGCGGGCGTGAGCGCTCCCTTCTCGGCCCGGTCCCGCATCAGCGAGTTCGAGAAGGCCTTGACCCCCTCGCACCTGCGGTAGATGTCCCCTTCGCCGCCGAGCGGGCACATGCTCTTCTTGCCGACCAGATACACGGTTTTGATCTGCGGCTGTTTCCGTTTGACGAGTTCGAGTTCGCGGATGAAGGTCGTGAGCTGGCTCACGGTCCGGACCGCGACAACGATCTTCCGGCTCTTCTTCTCGGCAAGGAGCGATGCGACAACACTTGACTTTCCGGAGCCGGTCGGGGCATCGATCATCGCGATCCCGCCCGTGCGTGCCACTTCGGCCGCGACCTCAAGCATGTGGCGCTGGCCCGGGCGGTACTCGCTGTACGGGAAGTAGGTGTCGATGCTGTCCATTGGTGGATCAGTGTTGGTGCTGATTGGGTTTATGAGTGTGGGGATGCGGGGTGAAGGTGTAGCATGCCGAAAAAAGTATAACTGTGTATACACAATGTATCGTTCATGGTGACCAAGACCATCAACATCAAGGAATCTGCGTATCACGCACTCAGGGCGCAGAAGCGTGCCGGGGAGAGTTTTTCCGATGTGATCCTTCGTGTCACGGGCGGGGAGGAGAAGAGCGTCTGCGATTTCCTCGAGACTATCGATCCCGCGGTCCGCAGTGAGATTGCAGAGTCCGTACGATTGGCAAAGTCCGGGCTCGACCGCGTCAAACCCCGGAAGGTATCGCTTTGACAATTGTGGATACCTGCTTTCTCATCGATCTTATGAAGGGAGATCCGGATGCACAAGCGGTAGCCCGGCTTCCCACGGCACTCAAGACCACCTCAATAAGCAGCGCGGAATTTCTTTACGGTGCAAAGCAGAGCGGGAAAAAGAATATGTATGATTTTTCGGAAAAATTTCTCCGGTTTTTTCCGGTGCTCCCGTTCGATGAAGAGTCAGCGGTCATCTATGCGGGTATCGCCCATGCTTTTTCCGGAACTGGCCGACACATATCCACGTTTGATGAACTGATCGCGGCCATCGCGCTCCGCCATGATGAACCGCTGGTAACAAGGGACCGGCACTTCTCAACTATCGAAGGGCTGGAAGTTATTTCCTATTGATCAGGATAATGAAACGTCGGATCCTGGATATACTAATTATCGCTGATAATTCCGAATTTCAATACCCGCGTACTTCGCAATCTCGTTGAAGTCCGTGTCTGCGGTGATGATGGCATCTGCGTGGTTTGCGAGCGCAATGCCGGCGATCAGGATATCGAATGCATTCACCCGGTTTCCCTCTTTTGCCATACGGGCTCCGATACCACTGGCAATATCTGCGGCCATTACGTCAAACTCAAGGATCTCAACATCGGAAAAAAAGTGCCGGAAAAATTTCTCCTCCCGCGGGGATTTTATCCGTTGGATCCCGGCCATGATTTCGTAGTACGATATGGCCGTCACGGCTGCCTTTTCACCATGTGGCAGGAGAGAGGAAAGATGCTCGTTCCGGAAGTAATCGATAAGGAACGAGGTGTCGAGGACAATCAAATTCTCGCCCGGCCGGAGTTACGCATCTTTTTCGTGAAGGTGTGCAGTTCATCCAGTACTGTTGAGTCACGGAGCGCTCCGGCATATTCCCGGATGTCACGGTTCTTCCCGCTGACAAGGCGGTCTATGACATCTGAAAAGCTGTCATCGCCTTCCTTGAGGACCAGAAGCGAATGATATGTTTCATCGCGGAGGGTGATGGTCTTCATTGTTTCATGCATTATTGCACGATATTATTTATATTTTATTTGCAGCAGCGTCGTAATGGATTGTTCTGTTTTTCGTATGGTTCTGCCGGGTCATGGATTCCTGAAACCGGTGCCAGAATACGATATATGAAGACCTGGTTGAATGAACCCGGATAAAAACTGAGGCAATGGATAACAATCACGGATATCCCATAGCCCCAACGCCCATTTCAGTAAAATGCGGGTCGTTCGTGACAACCGATGCGCCTACCGATAATGCGGTCGCAGCAATGATCGCGTCTGCCACTGAAATTCCCGGACGTTTCAGCATGCCTGCATCCATGGCAATCTCCGGACTCAGCGGGATGAGATTCAGTTTCGAGCCCTGGACCTGCATGACCCGGAGCCGTGCGGTTGCTGTATCGGTCTTTCTCCTGTAGATGTACGCAATCTCGGTCAGCGTGATCGTTGCGACATAACCATCAGCCTCTTCGCTCTGGACCGCATCGAGAAATTTTTTGATGGTTGCCGATCCTTCTTCGCAGTTGAAGAATGCGAGGAACGCGTGCGTATCAAAGAGCAGTCTTGCCTTCGAGATCATCGTCCCACTCCTTCCGCAGTTCTTTGAGTACTGCTTCCGTACCTTTGAGTTTGTCAACGCCCCAGAGTTCTGTAAGGTTAACGAGCGGCTGGAGCCGGATTGCATCGTTCTCTTCCACGAGCACGAGTGAGTCGCCTTCTTTTAATGAAAATTTTTTCCGGACTTTTGCCGGGATGACGATCTGTCCTTTGGAGGAGAGGGTGACTACATCCATGGTAAAATATTCATAGTGTTGTAAGACAATATACTTTTTGGCTTACTATGTAAGATACTAACTGGTAATGAGTAAAGGACGGAAATTCTTTCACGGGCAGTGAGGTGCAGGGGGGGTTGACTGGAAAGCCCAGAGGAATTGCCACGGTGAGTTCGTGCAAAATCCGTTGGGTGCCCGGGCATGACCGGATGATAACGGTTAAATTTCCGCAATACACCCCGTTACTGAGGAACGTGTTTTGCGATGCCAAAACCTTATGTGAAAAAAAGAGGCGGAAGATCCCGGCAGGTCCCGTCCCCCATACCTGATATGCGGGCGAACGAGCGGGTACTTTCCGACCTCCATGCAGCACTCGCGGATCAACAGTTCGGGGATATCGATGAGGCAAATGCATTTCTCCAGGCACAGCTGGCTTCCGGCAGTTTCTCCCCTCCACGGAAAAATGGGACAACCCCGCTTGAGAGAGCGCAGGATATCATGTACGATGCATGGGATGCCGAAGGGAAGGACCGGGTCGACCTGGCGCGCAAGGCGCTGGCGGTTTCATCCGACTGTGCAGATGCGTACGTGCTCCTTGCCGAAGAAACTGCGGTCGATCTTGCAGAAGCGATCCGGTTCCTTGAAGAAGGTGTCCGAGCCGGCGAGCGGGCGCTGGGGGAACGGATCTTTGCAGAAGAGGCCGGGCACTTCTGGGGAATTCTTGAGACCCGGCCTTACATGCGGGCCCGCTTCGACCTTGCCCATCTTCTCCGTCTCCGGGGCGAACGGTCACCGGCGATTGCTCATATGCAGGATCTTCTCCGGCTCAATCCCGGTGACAACCAGGGTGTCCGCGATGAACTGGCCACCTGCCTGCTGGAAGACGGGGACCCGGAGGCACTAAAAAAACTTCTGGATGAGTATCCTGACGACTGTTCCGCGGTGTGGTGCTATTCCCGGGCGCTCCTGGAGTACCGGCGTGAAGGCCGGACTCCGGAGGCAGACGCGTGCCTGATCCGGGCATTCGGACAGAACCGGTTTGTCCCGCCGTATCTCCTCGGGAAGAAGACGTTTCCCGTGCGTGCTCCCGAATATATGAGTATCGGAGACGAGACCGAAGCGGTCGTGTATGCCCTCGATAATGCACAGGTATGGCAGGAAACCCCCAATGCCCTCATGTGGATGAACCTGCTGTTTGTAACATACCGCAGGAAGCCGGCAGCGAAGAAGTCCAGGTAACGGGGCCCGGCAGAACCGGATTGGCCGTATTTGCAACGGCTTTATCACCTCCCTTTTTACGATCCGGTATGCGCACAAGTACTCTTCCGGCCTAGGGGCGGCCGGGCGAATCTAATGATCGGAGATTATGCCAGCATCTCTTCGAGCATCCACTTCCAGGCCGGTTTGATGAGGATCGTCTTTCCCTCCTGCTTTAGTTCATCCTCCTGGTCGTACGTGAGGATCATTCCCTGCTCCAGATTGAATGCGGCCATTGCTTCGATGAGACCCCCGATCTCCCGTTCGTGGTTCTCCCTCGTGAATTCATAACAGACCTGGATGGCCCGGCTCATTTTTTTCTGGTCCCTGAGTACGAAATCACATTCCCGCTTGCCCGAAAAATAAAAGATCTCACTGCCACTCCTCATCAGCTGGATGAAGACAATATTTTCAAGAGACCTTCCTTTATCTGGAGATAGGGAAAAACCGCTTACCGTAGAGAAGGCGGTATCGATGCAATATATCTTGCGGGGAGCTCCGAGCTGTTTCTTTAATGAGTAATCGAAGCGAGGGATTTCAAAGAACAGGTAGGCCCCGCTGAGATACGAGATATATTCCTTGACGGTGATTGCATTCATCAGCCCGAGACTTTTTTTCAGCGAGTTGTACGTGAAGGGAAGCGTGACGGTGGATGCAAGGATCGCGACAAGTTCCCGGACCAGCCTCTGCCGGCGGATCGAATGCCGTGCGATGATGTCCCGGTACAGGATGTTGTCGTACAGGGTTTTGATATAATCGCTGTCACAATTCCTGAGGTATTCGGGCATCCCGCCGCTCTCGCAGTATCGGCCAAACTCCCGGATCAGGTTCACCCTCTCTTCAGCAAGATACAGCGACTCTTTACGCACCGCGATTTTCCGGAACCTGAGGTATTCGATGAAAGAGAACGGGTAAATGGTGAAGAGTTTGTATCTCCCGGTGAGCCGGGTACCGAATTCCTGGCTGAGCAGCGAGGCGTTGGAGCCGGTGAGGACAACTTTCTTTCCGTTGTCCTGGAGCCTCCGGACAAAGGTCTCAAACTTTTCCACATTCTGGATCTCGTCAAAGAAGTAGATGCCGGACGGTCCATATACTTCGATGAGCACTTCATCGAGTATCCCGAAATCTTCTGCACGGAAGCTGAGCAGCCGTTCGTCTTCGAAATTGACATAGCAGTAATTTTTCTTTGTCTGCATGAGCTGCACAAGGAGGGTTGACTTCCCGCATCGCCTGATGCCCGTAAGGACGATGACACGGGGATCGTCCAGTGCTGCGAGGACCCGGCTGAAGACGGAGCGTTCAATGAGATCCCCGCCTTTCTCTATCCGGGCTTTCTGCTGGATCACGAGATGGCGCAGGATCTCCTTGGATATCATACTAATTGCTAATTAGTAAAAGATGATAAATCCTCTCATTGGTAGTTAGTATATTGGTATACCTGTAGTGAACTCCGTCTTGCTGACCATCGGATCGCAACCGGGGGCACACGGTCCCCGGATTCAAAAACAGGGAATCTCTCGTTTGCATGGTCTGCTCTGCGGCCGGAAAAACGTTTGTGGAAATTTTCCGGAAAAAATGAAAAAATTTCCGGATTGCCCGGCCCGGGAAAATTTCCACAACCTCTTTTAAAAAAACTCCAGGCTCCACCAATCCATCAGAAAATTTCTCATCAACTGCTGATACCCGACAGAAAATATGAGGGATCGGGCTTACGACGGAGAGTGAGCATTTCACGTCGGATGGATGGGTGGCAGTGGGCACCCATGCCCCCGGGGATCGCGGGGTTGTGATGCCTCGCTTCCCGGCACATGGTGGGAGTACTACCCCCCGGGAATCGTATCCGGGCTTATTTCTGCACCGGATTGCCATTTTTCCCTGGTGTCCGACCGGCCTGTTTCGGGGGTTTTTGCGGGGAGTGTTACGGGAAATTGTGCTATGGGCTCCGTTTGTTTATCCGGAGGTTTTACAAGGGAAAAAACCGGCCTGTTTAGAGCTTGTTTAAATCGAGGATCGGGTG
>JBAYMI010000151.1:0-5877 GCA_041663625.1 Methanoregula sp. | reverse complement strand
TCTTGAAGTGCGGGAGCGTCCGGTCATCGTAACCTCTGACGATACGCTCACCACGAACGGACTGCTGGCCGATACAACCGGCCATCTGGGTCAGGTTCAGCATGGAACCACGGGCCCCGGAGACTGCCATCACGACAGCGCTGTTCCCGAGACCGAGGTGGCGGCCTGCAATCTGACCGGTCAGGTCACGGGCCTTCCCGAGCACCTGCATGATCTGCATCTCGAGGGTCTCCTCGATGGTACGCCCGGGCATCGGCTCAAGCTGGCCGTCTTCGTAGATCTTGATACGGCGGTCGACATCGAGCGCTGCGTTCTTTAAGACCTCGTCGATCTGGCCGTACTCGGTCTTGGAGAGGTCTTCGTCATCGATACCGAACGAGAATCCGTCGAGCATGATACCGCGGATCGAGAGCTTGGTGAAGTCATCGATGAACTTCGTTGCCCGTTTCATGCCCTGCTGGCGGATGATACGGTTGACGATCTGGCCGTCGAATGCACCGATTGCCTTCTTATCGATAGTCCCCATCTGGAGCTGGCCATCGATGATACGCACGTACGCATCACGGTCGCATTTCTCCTTTTTGCAGACATCGCAGTTCTGGCAGGATGTGGCCTTGAAGACCATGTTGAGGCTTTCCGGGAGGATGACCGAGAAGACCTGCTTGTTGCTCCAGTATTCAATGCCGTTCTCCACCTTGCCGGGCGGAGGCATGTGCTCGATACCGGTGTAGCGGAGGAGGTAGAGTGCATCTTCCTTCTTGAACCAGCGCATCTCGTGCGTCAGCATGAAGATGCCCGAGACGTGGTCGTGGATACCGCCGATGATAGGGCCGCCGAAACGGGGAGATAGGATGTTCTCCTGAACGGCAATGAGAATGGTTGCCTCGGCCCGCGCCTCTTCGGTCTGCGGGACGTGCATGTTCATTTCATCGCCATCGAAGTCGGCGTTATATGGCGGGCAGACCGCAGGGTTGAGACGGAAGGTCCTGCCTTCCATCACCTTGACGCGGTGCGCCATGATGCTCATCCGGTGCAGCGAAGGCTGACGGTTGAAAAGCACGACATCGTTGTCGCGGAGGTGGCGTTCAACCATGTAACCGGGCTCGATCATGTCGGCAACGGTATCGAGGTTGTCGGCACCGAGCCGAAGCCTGCGGTTGTCGGGACGGATAACATAGTTTGCACCACAGGGTGCGTTGACATCAGGGCGTTCCGGGCCGGTCCTGACGATCTGCCGGAGTTCCTCAATATTGTAGGCGGTGACGCGGACCGGAATCGTCATCTCGTTGGCTACTGCACGCGGGACACCAACCTGTCCAACAGAGAGGTTGGGATCCGGGGAGATGACGGTACGGCTGGAGAAGTTCACACGCTTACCCGAGAGGGAACCACGGAACCGTCCATCCTTACCCTTGAGCCGCTGCGAGAGTGTCTTTAAGGGACGGCCGCTGCGGTGACGGGCAGGGGGACAGCCAGCAACTTCATTGTCGAGGTAAGTGGTGACGTGGTACTGCAGGAGTTCCCAGAGATCTTCAATGATCAGCTGGGGAGCGCCTGCATCCTGGTTCTCCTTGAACCGCTGGTTGATACGGATGATATCCACGAGCTTGTGGGTGAGGTCGTCTTCAGACCGCTGGCCGTTCTCAAGAATAATCGAAGGGCGCATCGTGACCGGAGGGACCGGGAGCACGGTGAGAATGGTCCACTCAGGGCGAGCTACGTCGGGGTTGATACCGAGCGGGATTAAGTCCTCGTTCGGGATCTTCTCCATCCGGGCGCGGATGTCAGCGGGAGTGAGTTTATGCTCCACCTTTTTGCCATCCTCGATCATGACTTCGGAGAAGGTTGTCGGCTTTTCGAAGTTGATCTTGAGCTGCTGTTCACCGCAGTGCGGGCAGACGCGCTCCTTCTTGACATCCTTCTCGGAGAGCAGATCACCGGTCTGGTCGTCTTCGGTACCGACTACCTTCTCTACTTCTTCAGGGGAGAGGAGCACGCGGCCGCAGGCTCGGCAGGTGACACGCAGGAGTTTCCTGATGAGCCGTGTATACCCTACGTGGATGACTGGCTTGGCGAGCTCGATGTGGCCGAAGTGGCCGGGGCACTCGCTTGCCTTCTGGTCGCAGGTCTTGCACCGGAGACCGGGGTCGATGACACCGAGATTTAAGTCCATGAGACCCTGGGGGTAGGGGAACCCGTCGTCATCGTAGGTGTCCGCCCAGATGATCTTCCGGACGCTCATCTCACGAATCTCTTTGGGGGATAACAGGCCGAACTCAATTTGTCCTATTCGTTTTGGGGATGGCATGTTACACCACGTCCTGTAATTTCAGCCTGGGAGCTATGCCCATGCTCTTCATCTCGTCAAGAAGGAGCTTGAACGCGTAACTCATCTCGACAGAGTAGATATCGGTCTCGTTACCGCAGGCAAGGCAGCGCGTCATGTTGCGCTTCCGATCCAGCATGGCAACCATGCCACAGTGTGCGCAGACATATTCCTGCACCTTGTCCGACTCATCGAGCAGACGTTCCTTTAAGGCCATGGCGGCACCGTGGCCGATCATGACATCACGTTCCATCTCACCGAACCGGAGACCGCCTTCACGCGCACGGCCTTCTGTCGGCTGGCGGGTTAAGACCTGCACCGGGCCGCGGGAGCGGGCGTGCATCTTGGACGATACCATGTGGTAGAGTTTCTGGTAGTAGATGACACCGATGTAGACATCGGCCTTGAAGCTCTTGCCGGTGATGCCATCATACATTATCTCGCGGCCATTATGGGAGAAGCCGAGTTTCTTTAAGGAGGCGCGGATATCTGCCTCACTCTCGCCACCGAACGCGGTGGCATTGATGCGCCGGCCTTCAAGCGAGCCGACCTTGCCACCGATCATCTCAAGCATATGCCCGATGGTCATACGACTCGGGATTGCGTGGGGGTTGATGACGAGGTCGGGTGAGAGACCGCTCTCGGTGAACGGCATGTTCTCCTGGGGTGTGATGAGACCAACGACACCCTTCTGCCCGTGGCGGGATGCGAACTTGTCGCCTACTTCCGGCACACGGAGGTCCCGGGTCCGAACTTTCACGAGCCGGGAACTGTTCTCGCCTTCGGTGATAATGACCGTGTCGACGATACCATGTTCGTTGCTGCGCATCGTGACAGAGGTGTCGCGGCGCTTCTCAACCGCAATGAGTTCCCCGGAGGGCTCTTCGAGGAACCGGGGCGGGGAGGTCTTGCCGATAAGGACATCCTTCTCGGCAACAACGGTCTCGGGGTTGATGACACCGTCCTCGTCAAGGTTCTTGTAGGAGTCGGCACCATGGGCACCGGCAACGTCCTCTTCGGGGACTTCGATGCGGTCGATCTGGCCGCCGGGATACCGGCGCTCTTCGCCTTCATAGGTCCTGAAGAAGTGGGACCGCCCGAGGCCGCGCTCGATCGAGGCCTTGTTGAAGATGAGCGCATCTTCAATATTGTAGCCTTCATAACTGAGGATTGCAACAACGAAGTTCTGGCCTGCGGGCCTGTCGTCGGATCCGATCAGTTCCGAGGTCTGGGTGTGGGTCAGCGGTTTCTGCACATAGTGGAGCTGGTGGCCACGGGTGTCCGGGCGGAGCTTCATGTTTGCAGCCCCAAACCCGAGCGCCTGCTTGACCATCCCTGCACCCATGGTGACACGCGGGCTGGCATTGTGTTCCGGGAACGGGACGTGGGCTGCACCGATACCGAGGATCAGAGAGGGGTCGATCTCAAGGTGGGTGTGCTCGGGCGTCACTTTCGTGAAATCCATGGCAATGAGGAGGTCTTCTTCCTCTTCAGCGTCGATGAACTCGATCATGCCCCGCTGGACGAAGAAGCTCATGTCGATCTCCTTCTTTGCAAGGCGGGCAAGATCTTCCTCGTTGATGAGCGGCTCACCATTTTTCAGGACGATGAGCGGACGGCGGGCACGGCCGCGATCAGTCAGGATCACGACATCGCCGTTGTACTCCTTGTGGGAGACATTCACTTCCGGCGAGATCGCACCCTGGCGCCGCATGGTACGGATATTGGCAACCAGGTTCTTCGGGTCGTCCACGAGACCAATCAGTGCCCCGTCAACAAATACGCGTGATTTCTTGCTCATGATTCTCCCCTGATCTGTTCGACACCAAGGTTATGGAGGATGCGCGTGATCTCTTCCTCATCATCGACACCCTTGCTGATCTCCACCATCTGGGCGAAGTTCTTGACAAGACCACAATTCGGTCCTTCAGGAGTCTCGCTCGGGCAAATCCGGCCCCACTGGGTCGGGTGCAGGTCACGGGCCTCGAAGTGGGGCTGTGACCGGGAGAGCGGGGAGATCACACGGCGGAGGTGCGAGAGCACGGCCATGTGGTCAACGCGGTCGAGAAGCTGGGAGACACCGGTCCTCCCGCCAACCCAGTTACCTGTGGCAAGCGGGTGGAGAAGGCGTTCGGTCAGCACGTCGGCGCGGACTGCAGTCGCGATCGAGAGGTCGCGGTGGCGCATACTGGCACGCTCAAGCTGGTATTTGATATCACGGGTGAGACGGTTGAGGGAGATACGGAAAAGATCTTCCATCAGGTCGCCCGCGAGTTTGAGCCGCTTGTTCGAGTAGTGGTCCTTGTCATCGATCCTGCGCTTGTTCAGCACAAGGTCGAAACAGGCCTCTGCCATACGCCCGAGGAAGTGGGCCTTTGCAAGCCGGACCGAGAGGACTGCTTCCTGGTAGCCCTCTTCGCCTTCCTTGAGGTTCGCCGGCATCGAGTAATTGAGATGCGGAAGGAGATAGTTGTCAAGGACAAACTCTGCGCGCTTGCGCTGGTAGTCCTTGGTCTGGTTGGGTGCCAGTTTCTTCCCGACATACATGACACCGCCTTCAACAGAGTCGCACTCGCTCTCTTCAAGGTTCTGCATCATGAACGTGAGGATATCCTCATCCGTCGAGACCGCATTCACGACTTCCTGGTCGTTCGTCATGCCCAGTGCACGCATCAGGTCAACAAACTTGAGGTGCCCGGCAACGGAGGGGAAAGAAACTTCTAACAGGTTCTTCTTGTTCCGTTCGACAACCACCAGTGCGCGGTACCCGCGGAACTGGGAGAACACCTTGGCCACGTAGATGCGCTCGTTGTAACGCTCGGTGAACTCGGTCATGATCTTGTTGGATGCGAGATCCTCTAAGGTCATGAGCACGCGCTCCGTGCCGTTGACGATAAAATAACCGCCTGGATCGAATGCGTCTTCACCGTGGGAAACGCGCTGGGCGTCATCCATGCCGTACAGGTTGCAGGCAAGGGATCCGACCATGATCGGGAGCTGCCCGATGGTCGTGACGATAGGATCCTGCCGGTCCTCACCGTGGACGAGCGTGAGACCCAGCTGGATCGGGGCCGCGTAGGTCAGGTTGCGAAGCCGTGCCTCGCACGGGTACAACTCGCCCTGCGAACCATCCGCTTCCCGCACCAGCGGTCTTTTCACTTCAATCGTACCGAGTTCCACCCAGACCGGGTCATTATTCCTGCCCCGGTTCTCGATGTCGGTCTCAATGACCCGCTGCTCGTTGACCACTTTCTGGAGATTATGCTTAAGGAAATAGTTGAAGGAGTCAAGCTGGTGGCGCGCAACATGCTCCCGTGAAAAATATGCCCTCGATAAAATACTTCTGTCAATCAGACTGACCACCCCGGAATTTATTTCTTTGGTCTCTTGACCACGAGACGATATGCCTCGGCCCTGCCAGCAGTATGGCTTGCCCTGATAATTCGGATTACATCGTCAGCTTCCGCGCTGATCGTCTTTACTGCAGGATCGTCGTGATAGATTTTCGGTAATTGTTCGGTTGTAATGTTGTAGCGCGTCAGGAGTTCGGA
>JBAYMI010000150.1:0-5938 GCA_041663625.1 Methanoregula sp. | reverse complement strand
TACATGCAGCAGGCCGGGGGGCAGCTGCCCAACAAATACATCCGGATGATTGCGGAAGCATTCCCGGAAAAGAAGTTCTTTGTGATGTACGGAGCAACCGAAGCAACCGCACGGATGTCCTATCTCCCGCCGGAGATGATCCTTACCAAACTGGGATCGCTTGGCAGGGGAATTTCGGGTGTCACTCTTGACGTGGTCAATGAAGCCGGCACACCGGTGCGACCCGGGGAGATCGGGGAGATCGTCGCTTCCGGCGACAATATCATGAAGGGATACTACGGCGATCCGGAGGGTACCGCCGAAGTGCTAAAAGACGGCCGGCTCCGGACCGGCGATCTCGCAACTGTTGATGACGACGGGTATATTTTCATCCACGGGCGGGCAAAAAACATCATCAAGTCCGGGGGATACCGGATCTCCCCGAACGAGATCGAGGATTTCATCTGTACCCTTGACGGTGTATCGGGGTGCGTTGTCCTGGGATTTCCCGATGAGACCATGGGCGAGGCGGTTACTGCTGTAGTCCAGTACACGGGAAAAGATCCTGCACCGGATTTCAGGGAGATGATCGTTACCCGGTGCAGGCAGCACCTTCCTTCATATAAAGTCCCGTGCAGGCTCTTTTTTGTCCGGGAATTCCCGCTCAATGCATCTGATAAAGTGGATAAACCGGCACTGACTATGACTATCCAGGAAGAACTCAAGAGTGATCCCCGGGCAGGTCAATGATGCCGTGTGCAGAAGACGATTGTACTCATAGTTCCCGTCTGCGGGATATTCTCCTCTCAAAGGAGCCGTATTCAGAGAGCGATGCACAAAAATGCGAAACGCTCATGCCTATCCTGCGGGAGCAACTCAAAGGGGCACGGGAGAACAACCCGCAGATTGACAATTTTCTCACCCGGCAGGGGATTGTTGTCGACGATCTCCGGAATCTCGAAGACGTTCCCTTCATGCCGGTCCAGATGTTCAAGCGATTCGATCTCCGGACCTGCCCGGAACAGGCAATCGCAAAGATCCTCCAGTCGAGCGGGACAACGGGTGGAACGCCGAGCAGGATCCCGCTTGACAAGTCCACGACCATGAACCAGATCAAGGCGCTCAAGACGATCCTCGCGGATTACCTGGGGAAGAACCGGAAGATCTTCCTGGTCATCGATCACGAGGGGATAAACAGCCCGCAAATGGCTTTTTCTGCCCGGACGGCCGGTGTGCGGGGACTGAGCATCTATGCTAAGAAGACATTTTACCTTTTAAAAGAAGAGAACGGGAAACTTGTCCTGAACCTGCCCGCGATCCGGGAGGTCATGGAGAAGTATTCGCAGGACGATGTGTATGCGTTCGGGTTCACGTACATTATCTGGACCACCTTCTACGAGCAGGTGAAGAAGGAGGGGCTCCGCTTCTCTTTTAAGAATTTCACGCTCTTCCATGGCGGGGGCTGGAAAAAGATGCAGGATCTTGCCGTTTCCAAAGATGAGTTTTCCGCATCGATAGCAGCGATATTCGGTGCGCAGCCCGAAAACATCCTGGACTTTTACGGGATGGCGGAGCAGACCGGGATTATTTTCGTTGACTGCAAGGAAGGACACAAGCATGTGCCCGCGTTCTCCCAGGTCATCATCCGCGATCCATATACGCTCCAGCCATGCCCCCCCGGCAAGCCCGGGCTGATCGAGGTGATGAGCGTCCTTGCCGACAGTTATTACGACCAGGCCGTCCTGACGGAAGATCTCGGCGTACTTGTCGGGGTGGATGACTGCCCGTGCGGGCGCAAGGGCCGGTATTTCCGGTTTGTGTCCCGGGTCGAGAAAGCCGAAGTGCGCGGATGCGGCGATACCTTCCGGGAGTGAGATGATGATCACCTGCCACCTTGTTGATGGAAAGTTCGAAAAGCAATCCTGCACGGATTTTGACGGGATCGTCACCAGCATCAACCGGAATCGCGAGGTGCTTGCAGCACTCCCGGTTGATACCATCATCAAAATCCTTGACGTGCTGGGAAAACGCGTACTGAAAAATCCAGAGATCAATACTGTGCCCGGGGTCAGTTTCATCTCCCTCTGGCTGCGCCGGGAAAACCTGGATAAGATCTGCCAGATCAATTACTCGGATAAAAGGTATATCGACGGGTTCGGTAAAACCGGGCAGCACTTCCTGATGATGGCCCGGCCCCGGGGGATTGTCTGCCAGTGGATTGCAGCAAACATGCCAACGCTGGGATTCTTCTCGATTGTCCAGGCCGTCCTCTCGAAGAACGGGAGCATTGTCAAGATGCCGGAAGAGTATGTCCCGCTCATCTCCTCCATTCTCCGGGAACTGCCGGCAATCTCGGTTGAACACGAGGGAAAGACGTATTCCGGTAAGATAATCCTCGATGCCATTGCCCTGGTCTCCTTTGAGGGCAGGGTGCAGGCGACAAGCGAGCAGTTCTCCCTTGCAGCAGACTGCCGCATCATCTTTGGGGGGAGCGAAGCGGTTCGCATTATCTCCCGCCTTCCCTGCCGCGATCACTGCGAGACTATCATCTTCGGCCCGAAATACTCGTTTGCCATATTCGACCGGGAGTTCATCGAGTCAGAAAGCTTCAGGAAAACGCTGGATCTCGTTGCAAAGGATGTTTCTGTCTTCAACCAGATGGCCTGTTCATCACCCCATGTGGTCTTCCTGGAGAAAAGCCGGTATTCCCTGGAGACGATCGCCTCCTGGCTGAAAGAGTCGTTTGAGAAGATGCCCCCCGCACTCCGGCACCAGCCGATCTCCTCCGGTATGTCGGCAAGGATCATCAATGCCCGGGCTGAATACCAGCTTGCAGACGGGAAGAACTGTATTGCACCGCAGGATCTCGGCTGGACGATCCTCGTGAACCAGGATACCTGCCTTGAAGAACCGGTTCAGGGCAAGTGTATCTTCCTCAAGGAGATCGGGTCTGCCGATGAGGTAATTCCCCTGGTCAACCACAAGATCCAGGCGATCTCGATCGGGATCCTTGATCCCGTAAAGCGCGAATCGTTTGCCCGGCAGGTTACGTACCGGGGTGCCGACAGGATCGTCATTCCCGGGACGATCCACGACTTCACGCTGCCATGGGATGGGATCATGACTTTGAACCGGCTGGTGCGATGGGTTATCTTGAGAAATAACTAATACAGGAAGGAAGAGTATGCTCAAGGGGAAAGTGATGCTGATTACCGGCGCAAGCAGGGGGATCGGGAGAGCCACTGCTCTCCTTGCTGCGGCAAACCATGCACAGGTCATTGTAAACTACCAGAAACACGCAGAACAGGCCGATAACCTTGTTACCGAGATCACCGGAAAGGGATTTGCTGCATTTGCCATACGGGGTGATGTTACGCAGGAAGAGGATGTGCGGGAGATGTTCAAGATCATCCGCGAGAAATTCGGGCGCCTTGATATCCTGGTCAACAATGCCGGCATCATGAAGAACAATCTCCTGATGATGACAAAACTCCAGGAATTCCAGGATGTCATGGATGTCAACTGCAAGGGAACATTTCTCTGTACCCAGTATGCATCAAAGATGATGATGCGCCAAAAATCAGGAAAAATCATCAACCTCTCTTCCGTTGTCGGTGTCTATGGAAACCGGGGCCAGTCGGCATACGCATCCAGCAAATCGTTTGTAATCGGTTTCACCAAATGCGCTGCAAAAGAACTGGGTGCGTTCAATATCACGGTCAATGCGGTTGCACCGGGTTTCATCGAGACGGATCTGACCGCAGATACAAAGCCCCAGATAAAAGACGAGATCCTGCACAATGTTGCCCTTGGAAGGAGCGGGACACCGGAGGATGTGGCAAAGGTGATCCTCTTCCTGGGTTCGGACCTTGCCGATTACGTCAGCGGGCAGATTATCGGGATTGATGGCTGCGAGATTATATGACCTGAATCTATGCAGGGACCGTCCGACAAATCGCAGGGAAATTATCAATTAAAGTATTTTTACGTTTGCAGTTAATAACCACGAGATAGTGAGGGAATGTTTACGATGAATACAGATGGGAAAATAAAAAACGGAGAACCCGATCTTCACCATAATACACTCCTTGTGATTACACCGGATTATCCGGATGAAAAAAATCGCTATCTCGGTTCGAATTTTGTGAAAGACCAGATTGAATACCTTAAGTCCTATTTCAGACAGATTATTGTTATATGCCCGGTCCTGTTCTCATGCAGGATCATGCCCAATGACCGGTACTGCACCGATTACCGGTATGATAACGTATCCGTATTCTATCCCCGGTCATTTTTTGTTCCCCGACTCGTCCCGGGATTGTCA
This sequence comes from Methanoregula sp., assembly GCA_041663625.1. GTDB lineage: Archaea > Halobacteriota > Methanomicrobia > Methanomicrobiales > Methanospirillaceae > Methanoregula. The sequence goes on along the minus strand of JBAYMI010000150.1, from coordinate 1,635 downwards.
TACCGGTGGAAACTGGGCGTTGACTTACGGCCTGCTGCGGTCATGCGGTGCATCGGGAAGCATGATCTGAAATTCGATCTGGTCCATGCACAGTTCACCTGGCCATCTGCTTATGCGGCAGTATTGATCCGGCAAAAGTACCATGTTCCCTATGTGATCACCCCTCACGAAGACCCAGGATGGCTCCGGGAAGAGATTGATCTCAAGGATCCCCGGATGGAACGTGCATGGGCCGATGCAGACCTGATCATGTACATGAACCGCCTTGAAGTTTCAAACCTGAAACCCTATAATCCCCGCACCATCTCGGTACCAAACGGGTTTAAACCCGTGTACCACCCGGTGGATATGCAGGCTTGCCGCGATACCCTGCACCTGCCGCAGGATGAAAAAATCCTGTTCACCTTCGGGAACCTGCAGAAGAGGAAAGGGCTGGAATACCTTATTGACGCAATGGATGTCATCAGAAAGACGCGTGATGATGTCCAGTGTTATATCGGGGGAAAAGCGGAATACGAAAAATCGTATGAAACTTTTATCAGAAACCGGGTAACGGAATTACATCTTGAAGACCGTGTCCATTTTATTGGGTTCATGCAGGGACCTGAGATACCCACCTGGCTGAATGCCTGCGATCTCTTTGTGCTCCCGAGCCTTGAAGAAGGCTTTGGCATCGCCCAGATCGAGGCGCTTGCCTGCGGAAAACCGGTAATTGCCACAAAGAACAGCGGGAGCATGGATATCCTCACGGACCCGGAAGTTGGTATCCTGTGCGAACGTGCCGATTCAGCGGATTTTGCCCGGGGTATCCTGCAGGGGCTGGAGAAGACCTGGGATGTCAATAAAATTCTCGCACACGCGCAACGCTATTCGTCGGATACGGTCAGTAAGCAGATTATTGATATTTATACCAACGTTTTGCAGGACGCAACAAGATCATGAACCCGCAGCCGCTTGTATCCATCGTGACACCCTCTTTCAATAAAGGCCCCTATATCGAAGAGACCATCCAGAGCATCAAAAACCAGCGTTACCCCAACATCGAGCACATCGTCATGGACGGGGGCTCAACGGATGAGACCCTGGCGATCCTGAAAAGATATGAAGACCGGCTGACCTGGATTTCGGAACCCGATAAGGGGCAGTCGGACGCAATCAACAAGGGCTGGAAGCGTGCACGGGGCGATATCCTCGCGTACCTGAATGCCGATGACTGTTATACCCCCGATGCAGTGGAGATTGCCGTGGCGTACTTTAACGAGCACCCGGATGTCGGCATGGTCTATGGCGATGGGATTATGACCGATGTGGCAGGAACTATTCTTTCCGCGGATCCCGCCGGTGAATTCAGCTTGCGGGAGCTGATCTATTGCAGGGACAATATCCTGCAACCAACGGTTTTTTTCCGCAGGGCGGTTTATGATCGGATCGGGGGAGTTGATGAAAGTCTCCATCTCGCAATGGACCTGGATTACTGGATCCGAACCGGGCTCCTCTTCAGGGTTGCCTACATCCCCCGGCCTCTTGCACTGGCAAAAAGTTACGAGGAAGCAAAGAGCGTTGCACTGATGCACAAGTACGTGAGCGATTACGAACATATCCTGGAAAACGTCTTTGCCGATCCTCACCTTCCCC
>JBAYMI010000149.1:0-5943 GCA_041663625.1 Methanoregula sp. | reverse complement strand
CGGTCAGATCCTGATCCTCAGTTCTCCTGGACTCGGGAGGAGCCGGCAATCTGGCCGCCTCACGGATCCGTGAGAGAGAGAATGTATCGCATTCAGCCCGGTGGTTCCGGTTGCAGGGGTCGCAGGAGGCTTCATCAAGGTTCTTCTCTGCATTTTCTAACAAGGAGACACGCAATCATCCGCTCGTACCCCTCCGCCAGCTGAGTCCGGACCGATTCGACCTTCTCCGCGATAACGGAATCCTGGAACGTCTTCAATTCGGAAAGAATTGCATCGACTCCTTCCCGGTGAACAGCTTTCAGGGTACGGAGTTCCTGCTCCAGCCGGATAATCCGTTCATCCATCTCATCTTTCCGCATCAGTGAAGAAATCTGAACCGGGTCGTATAAAAAAATTATCTGAATGTCTAATATATAGTACAAGGTATATATGTAACATCTACCCCACGGAAACCCGCACGGCCCTCTGGTCGGGACCGCCCTGGAACCAGGGAGGATGTACACGTATGGAAAAAGTATCCATTGGAACAAATGCCACGATGAGCCCGCTGCCGATCACCCTGATTGGATCGATGGTGGGAGGCCGCCCGAACTTCATGAATGTCGCTTTCATTTCCCTTGTCTGCTGGGACCCTCCGCTTATCAGCATGGGGCTCAACCAGCGGAGTGCAACCCGCGAGGCGGTTCTGGAAAGTCGGGAATTCAGCGTCAACTACCCATCAGCACCCATGGTAACAGCAACCGATTACTGTGGGATCGTTTCGGCAAAGAACAAGGATAAGTCCGGTGTGTTCAAAACATTTCACGGGACCCTTACAGGGGCTCCGATGATCACCGAATGCCCGCTCTCCTTCGAATGCAAAGTCATCGAGGTCCATGATTTCAAGTCCCATACCTGCTTCATCAGCGAGATTGTGGCATCGCACCTGGATAAATCCTGCATGACTGACGGAAAACCCGATTACCAGAAGATCAACCCGCTTCTCCTTACCATGCCGGACAATCATTACTGGACTCTCGGGAAAACCGTGGGAAGAGCGTGGAGCATCGGCAAAGATATGAAAGAATAATCTTAACTTTCTCCATCTCATTCTCTTTCTCCATTTTCAATCTGGTATTGAGTATATTTTACAAAATCTGGGCTCGTGTGGCACCATTTTCCCTATTGAATTCAATCGGGAATTCGATTTGCAAGTGCAAAACGAAATCCTGGAGGAAATCTGCACGGATGAAAAATTCGGAAAATTAACCGGAAAAACCCGGCCCGGTCCGGTCCGGATCGCCATGATAATATTTGATAAAATCGTTGATTGACATAGCCCTGGTCTCCTTTGTGTAATTAGAGATCAGGGCGCTTTTTGAATTTACAACAAATTGTTTACACTATCGATACATCCACAACAAAAGGTGAAACGCATGGAAATATCAGAGTTCAGGCAGGAACTTGTGATCGAACCTTATGCACGCGGGATGTTACCGTATGGGGGCGGTGTCGGTCCTGACGGGCGAATCCGGTTTGCCGTGAGCCGGGAAGAGTCCGAACGGCGGGTTAAGCGGTACAGGGAACTTAAGAAATAATGAGATCATTATTTCTTGACTCGGGAATCTTTTTTTTAGTGTCTTGACGACGACAATTGTAAAACCCTTTTAAACCACGCAATAAACAAGGGCTTCGCGCTCTATACTTCAATAACCGTAATTGGTGAGACTATCCTCATCATGCTCAAAAAAGCAAAGACGCCGAGTATAGCAACCGGTTTTTTCAGTAGGATAAGCAAACGGGATAAACCCCGCAATCTGTCCTTCTTTCTCCGGATCCTGTACATGCCAGTTACCTGCCTGCAGATCGCCGCGCACTTCGCAGAACTTCGCCATGCTCGCACCTGCTCCGCGACCGGCTCCACATTTATCTCATGACAATCATATTCCGGACAATTATCCATAAATCAATAACAATCCAACCCGTATCATGAAGAAAGGAATCTGACACACCCGCATGGGGCTTTACCAAAATGGACTATCTGACTGCACGTATCCGGGAAGGGGAGAGCGAAAACCTGGAATTCAAGGAACAGTGGAACGACCATGGCCCTGAAGCGCTTGCGTCATTTGTCAATACCCGGGGCGGAACACTTCTCATTGGGGTAAAAGATGACGGGACGGTTATCGGCTGGAAGGGTAAAGACCGGGAACAACAGCTTGTTATTAACCAGATTGTCGAGATCCTCCGGATCCACCCTGCCGTCTCCGTCCGGCAGGAACAGGGAAAACCGGTCCTCGTCATCGATGTAAAACCTGGTTCAACACTTGTCACCTGTCGGGGCCGGTATTATCAGCGTGTCGGGAATTCAACACGGGAGATCCCTGCCGAGCATCTCGGGCGTTACTTCATCACAAAACTTGGTGTTCAATGGGACAGCATTGCTGACAACTATACGCTTGAGCAGATCGACCCCGCAGCGATCAGGCGCTTTCTCGAGCTTGCGAAAAACCGGCTTCCCTTTGCCCGCGACGACGAATCGGTTGAAAACCTCCTGCAAAAACTGGAACTTATCCGTGACGGAAAAATCACCCGTGGCGCGATACTGCTGTTTGGGGAAAATCCGCAGGCATCGTTTTCCTCCGCACAGATACACATGGGCCGGTTCAAGGACGCTATTACCATCATCGATGATAAAATACTGAAAGGTAACCTTTTCGCGCAAGTGGATGCAGCGGTGCAACTGTTCCAGCAATACATGCAGGTCCGGTATGAATTCGAGGAAAAGCCGCTGAAAACGGAACCACTGTCTGCGATGCAACGAACCGAGATCTGGGATTACCCGATCAAGGCCCTGCGTGAAGCGGTGATCAATGCGCTGATCCATCGGGATTATTTCCAGACCGGTTCCGAGATCCAGATCCGCGTCTATGATGACCGCGTGGTGATCACGAACCCAGGTGGGCTTATGGAAGGGATGACCGTCGATGAACTCCGCCAGGAGGGGCATCGTTCACTGCCGCGAAATACACTGCTCGCCCAGATCTTTTATTACGGGGAATTGCTGGAGAAGTGGGGCACGGGGACAAGCCGTATGATTACCCTCTGCCAGAATCACGGAATTCCCGAGCCGGAATTTTCTGCTCACCCGGACTGGTTCAGCGTAACCTTCGCCAAAAATTTCTACACAAATGAGCGACTTCTCGCACGGGGACTTTCTGACCGGCAGGTTCAGGCCGTGCGGTATGTGAGGGAACAGGGCGTAATTACGAATAAAGCGTACCGGGAACTTACCGGTGTGATTGATCGGACTGCTCTGCGGGATCTTAATGATCTTTGCACGAGGGGTATTTTCCTGAAACAAGGTAAGAAGGGCAGGGCTACTGAGTATGTCCTGGCAAAAAGGAATCCCGACAATCCAGACATTAATCCGACATAATCCCGACAATCCAGACATCAGGCCGACATTTTACGCCGGTATCTCGTCGTACCGGGGGATCACCACCGCCCGTTTTGCAGACGGATGATGGAAGACCATGTGATCTCCACTCTGGCGGATAAACGTGCACCCGGCTCTCTCAAATATCCGTACCTGCGTTTTCCAGTCCGGGGGGGATATTTTTTCAAAGGGTACCACTAAAAAACGCACAAACGAGGAAAAGAGATGGATCGCAGTTCATCAACATCTCACATCAGGGATCTTTTTATGGTCGCTGTTATACGAGAACCGGGATGCTGATCTCTTCAAAGCATACAATTTTTTTGTTGGTTTTTATAACATTTCCCTCTCTTACATACCCGGAATCGCTTAAAAAGTTCGTCGAGTGTTCCCATCTTTGCTGTCTCTTCTAACTGGATCGTTATAACCTCCTGTAAATTTTTCTTGGCCGCTTCCGGAGTGTGACCGCAGCTGGCAATATCGAGTTCAGGGCAGTATGAAGTGTACATGCCCCCCCTATCCAGACTTCGGCTGTGGTGATGAGATCCCTCATAACCGTTGTCTCCCAGCGTCAATATGCCCGCACCTGTTAAATATGTTCAGGATCGTTTCTCATGTTCACATAACTCTCATAATTTCAAACAGTGCCCCCCGTATGATTCGGAGGGGGAGAGGGCAAGGCGGGAGAGGGTACGGGATACATCACCTCATACCTGCGAACAGGATCCGTGGAATGATCGCATACTCTTATGGTGTTCAAATAGTAATGCTGTGATAACGAATACCCCGGGGGTGCACGAATCATGATCGAAAAAAAAGATATTCTCCTTCGTCTCGCAACGCTCAAAGAGGATATCGAAAAAAAGTATAAAGTACGTCGGATCGGTCTCTTTGGGTCGTACTCGCGAAACGAACAGCGGGAAGGGAGCGATATTGATCTCCTGGTGGAATTCCATGAAGGAGCCGATCTCTTTGATCTGGCGGGTCTGAAAAACTATCTTGAAGAGATCTTTCATACCCGTGTAGATATCGTCCCTGCCCGGGCGCTCCGCGATGAACTCAGGCAGGCTGTTTTCGCAGATGTGAGTTATGTATGAGGAACTCGCTCATCTACCTTTCAGACATCCTTGAAGCAATGGAGAAGATTGGCGAATTCACCGCGGGGATGTCATATGAAGAATTTTGTAACGATGATAAGACCATCAGTGCAGTCCGGGATAAATTTATCATTATAGGAGAGGCTGCAAAGAATATTCCGGATGACATACGTACTGCATACCCCGGTATTGCATGGAAGGATCTGGCAGGAATGCGGGATATCCTTACCCACGCATATTTTCGGATCGATTATTCGCTGCTTTATCTCGCAAGCATTAACAGGATTCCGGATGAGCGGGCGCGGATTAAAAAGGTATACGAAGCATTAAAAACCCAGTCGCTCTTCTGATGCAACCGAAATTTTGCTGCGGCGGGGGGGCCGCCGTGTCAGACAGGGGGAGCCACCATACGCATTCTTGAAGGACAGGGTGCCCATGATCCACAGGCATGATGGGCCTCATGGGAGAGATAATAAGAAAAACCCGGCCCGGTAGCGGAACATTTACCCCTGCCACGCTCTCTCCGTCGTAAATCCAACCCCGTAAATCCCCGCATTTCCCAAAAGAGCCCCGTTTTGAGCCCCATATAATGCCCTTTCCGGCCCTGCAAACCCTGTTCCTGCGGCGTTTGTGCTGCCCGGCCACCCCAATATTGTCCCGGGTCGGATCGGGCCTCAAAAGTGCATTACGAGCCTTTTTTATTTCGTCCGTTTGCCAAAATAACCCCGAATTATGGACTTTTCCAATCGGAGCACGATGCGGGCTTCTTTTGGAGCGGTCAAGCCACCATCGGAGCCCGTAACGGGCCCGGATCCAATCTGAAGCAGAGATGATGATCAGAAACCTGAAAGCTGTACTGTTTTTTACCGACAGGGTTCGGGACGAGGGGGATACTTCATCATGCAGTCCCCGAAAATCCTAAATCCCCCTCGTAACCAACTCTTATCAACCCTTCACGGCAACATATAATCAACTGTCTTCTGCCCGACCCGGGCAGAGTTGAAGGATTGTGATATTTTGGCATCTCAGATGAACCATGAAAAAGCCGTCTCCGAAGTCGTAAGCGTGATCATTCTGGTCGCCGTCACCGTGATCCTCGCAGCGATCATCGGCGCGTTTGTATTCGGCATGGTAGGAAACCTCCAGAAGGGCAAGGTCGTTGCCGCGACTATCAGCCGGGTGAACGGATCGTACGTGAGCGTGACATTTGTCGGCGGCCAGAACGCAGGATCGGTTGTCGGGATCAACTGGACGGTCAACGGTGCGGTACCGTCATCGATCTATATCGGGGGTGTCTCATCGGCCAGCGGGATACAGGATCACCCGGCAAGCGGGGGTATCCTCTCGGTCGGTGCGAATGCCCTTATTTCGGCACCGGATTCCGGCAAGGACCGGGTAATCGGCGTCGCCGTGTTCTCGGACGGATCG
>JBAYMI010000148.1:0-5963 GCA_041663625.1 Methanoregula sp. | reverse complement strand
GGACCAGTGCGGTTCCGCAAACTCAATGTCAATCAGGCCCGACGAGGGTTGCATTGGCGAGCTCCGTGGACCGAACTACCCGAACTACGCAATGAACGTCGGTCACCAGGGAGAGTACGCAGCAATTTCCGCTGCCGCCCACTATGGACGCCAGGATGCCTGGACCCTGTCCCCGCTGATTAAGATCTGTTTCGCAGACCCGTCGCTCAAGTTCGACTTCTCCGAACCCCGCCGTGAGTTTGCACGTGGTGCAATCCGTGAGTTCATGCCCGCTGGCGAGCGCTCACTGATCATCCCCGCAAGGTAAGCACATCCCCAATCAAATTTTTTTTTCTTTTTTGCAATTGTTTTCAATACCTGTACAATACCGGCATGTTTTTGAACGGTACGGCCGAGCCTGGTGTTTCGTAATCCTCTTACCCTTACAGGAGAAAGAGAAGAAGTACCATGAAGAACCCCTTCCACATCATGATCATCCCGACGCTGGGCTGCCCGGGCAGGTGCAAGTACTGCTGGAGTTCGGAGGAAGGATCACCGGTCATGAGCATCGATACAGTGAAGGAGATCGTTGCGTGGCTCAGGGGGTTCCACAAGGACCGGGTGACCTTCACTTTCCACGGCGGTGAGCCGTTGCTTGCCGGCGCAGACTTTTACCGGCAGGCCCTGCCGATGCTCTCGGGGGAACTTAAGGAACTCACGCCGGATTTTGCGATGCAGACAAACCTCTGGCGGATGACCCCGGAGATCGCCGGCGTCCTCGCGGAGTACCATGTCCCGCTCGGCTCGTCCATAGACGGTCCTGATGAGATAACCGATTCGCAGCGGGGAGATGGCTATTATGCGAAGTGCATGCATGGTTATGAGATCGCAAAGGCTGCGGGCCTCCAGGTCCGGTTCATCTGCACGTTCACCAACAAGTCGGTGAAGTACAAAGAGGAGATCTTCAACTTCTTCAGGGAGAAAGGATTCGTCCTGAAACTCCACCCGGCCCTGCCATCGCTCCGCTCCGAAAACCCGAAGGAATGGGCGCTGGAACCGGAGGAGTACGGCGAGCTGCTGGTCTTCCTGCTCGACAAGGCGCTCGACAATCTCGGCAAGGTCGAGGTGATGAATATCAATGATCTCTGCAGGTGCGTCTTCACCCGACGGGGTTCGGTCTGCACCTACGTGGACTGCATGGGGAGCACGTTTGCTATCGGCCCCGACGGGAGTATCTATCCCTGTTACCGCTTTGTCGGGATGCCAGAGTGGGTGATGGCAAACGTGCAGGACCGGCCAACCATGGAGCAGCTGATGCAGTCGGAGCCCGGCAGGCGGATGACCGCGTTTGCTTCTTATGTCGATACAGCATGCAAGGACTGTTCACACATCAACTATTGCCGGGGCGGGTGTCCCTATAACGCAATTGCTCCTTTGGGGGGAGTACTGGACGGCGTTGACCCGCACTGTGTTGCCTACAAGCGGATTTTCGACGAGCTCAATGAGCGGCTGAACAACGAGATGTTTGACGAGGAGCCGATGACGGTGATGGGCTCCGGGATGCAGACAGCAAAGAAATCACAGAAGCCCGGCGTGATGGCATTGATGCGGGCGATTGTGGAGAAGTAAGTGGGATTATCCATTTTCACCCTCCTCCTTGTAGCGTACTGATTGATAACTACACGGGTTGGGATTTTTTTGTGGACTTGGGGAAGATCATCTCCATACAGAATGATGTTCCCATTTATGTTTGAGAAAACCGGTACCCCCCTTTCGGTACTGTCATCTCGAACCGGGCCCCTTTCCCCGGTTCCCCGTTCTCCGTAATGATGATGTTCGTGATGGAGAGGATCTCCCGGGAGAGGAAGAGCCCAAGACCGGTATGTTTGCCAAAGCCTTTCTGGAAGAGCCGGGGTTTGTCGTCAGCAGCGATACCAACACCATTGTCACGGTACACGACGATGAGCCCGGCCGACGTCTCTTCTGCTAAAAGACTGATGGTGGTCACGATGCCCCCGTGGCGCAGCGTGTTTTCCATGAGTGTATAGAACACCTTTTCAATCAGCGGATCTGCATACACCGAGAGACCGGGAACACGGGCATCAACGGCAATTCCCTTGAGCGGGAGTTGTGAGCCGGCTGACCGGATGAGTGCTGCAACCTCCTGCCATCGGGGTGCCTGGACCCCGAGATCCTCATACGTCTGGGTGAATTCCAGTTGTTCGCGGATCGCATCTGCTGCACAGTCCCCTTTCCCCAGGAACTCAAGAAGTGCAGGATCTTTTTCACGGGCCCGGGTGAGTGCAAGATAGGAACGCAGTCCCATGAGCTGGTTGAGGATATCGTGACGGGTAATCGACGACAGCATGTTGAGTTTTCGTAATGCCTCCTGCAATGCGTACTCTGTCTTTTTCCGTTCCGTGATATCCCTCATGATCCCGACAATGGACGGGTCGCCGTCAGTGTTGACATACAGGCTCTTTTTCGTACTGATAATACGCGTGTTACCTTGGAAATCCGTTATACTCTCTTCATTCTCATTCTCATGACCGGTCAGGAAGATCTCTTCATCGATTTTCTGGAAGATATCCGCTTCTTCTTTTCTGAAAATATCAAAATCCGTCTTACCGACCAACTCCTCCCGCGTGTGCGAAGTGAACCGGCAGAAACGATCATTCAGTTTGATATAGCGGAACCTGCGATCCTTGATGAAGAGTGGATCGGCAATACTGTTGATAACTGCATCGAGGTAACTGTTCGATTCCAGCAATGCCTGTTCAATGCTCTTCTGGTGGGTGACGTCCCGCAGGGATTCGATCGCGCCAGTGATCACACCGTTCCGGTCAATCAGCGGCGTTGCACTGAACCATATTGAGAACTCTTTTCCATCCATGCGGGTGATAGTCGTCATGGTCCTGACAACATTTCCCTCGAACCGGGCGCGCGGGTAGGCTTTTTTTAGTCCCTCGAGATCCCCGTGCAAGACGTAATCGATGAGATAGGGGCCGGGACGATCCTTGATCCATGTCATAGTGGCTTTGGTCCCCTTGCCAAGCATATCCGCTCCCGGAACCCCGCTCATCTCCGTCAGGGCATGGTTCCATGCAATGATTGTCCCGGACGTATCGACGACCAGGGTCGGATCGGGGAGAAAATCAATGATATCTGCCAGTCTCCTGCGGATTTCACGCTGCGCTTCCTCCGCCTGCCAGCGTTCCGTAACATCCCTGCCGACAATCTGGAACCCTGCAAACGCTCCCTTCGAGATAATCGGGGCCCCGAGATATTCTATCGGGATATAAACCCCGTCCTTTCGTCTGGTGCGGACCGTGAGATTCACGGATATTGTTCCGGATGCAAGATCCGCAACTGCCTTGTTTACGATGCCGATATCATCCGGGTGGATAAAGTCCTCAGCTCGTTTCCCGTTGATTTCTGCAGAATCCATTCCCAGAATCTTTCCAAACGAAGGCGAGACATAGGTTGCTTTTCCCGTACTGTCCGTGAGCATGATGATCTCGGAACTCCGTTCCGCTACGCCCCGGAACAGGCACTCACTCTCCTGGAGCCGGGTTGTCAGGAATACGACAACTGCGGCGATCAGGAGGAACATGATGACCCGTGCCCCGTTGAAGACAATATTCCAGGGGCTGGGCGAATGAATGAGGAAGGTCATACAGAAATAGACCAGGGAAATAATACAGGCAAAGAGTATCCCCCGGCGGGGGTAGAAGTACGCCACGAGAATGATAGGAATATACAGGAGATGGGGGAGAACCGAGCTGATCCCGATCATGAGCCCGTAGCCGTTCAGGAGCAGAACGATTATGGTGAGACCTGCTATCAGTACAACCGGTAACTCCGGTTTTTTTTGCAGGTTCGTGAGAGATGGACGCTCCATGGGACAGACACTCCGGTGTGGATACAATCCGTTGTATGGTGTGCTCGGAATAATATATCTTCTCGTGGTCTCTCTCCCCACGTGCTCTTAAAAGAGTCTTTTCAAATAGATACTTACATAACCTCTCGCTGGGAAAGCTGAACCGAAAAAAAACGGCGATTGTGTATACCAGAATGGCACACTCGGCTGGAACCTGCGGACATACCAAGGGTACACCCTGCAGAACCACCTATAATGCCTATCTTGTCTTCGACAAAGACAAGGTATCCCGGGTTGACGATACCTCCCCCGGCACATCCTCGCATATGGGGGGAGGATCGCCCACTCGTTCTTCTGCGAGAAGCATGATCTCTCGATAGATGTCAAAAGGTGAGACGCAGGAGAACTCAGTAAACAACCCTCCCTCACACCAGCGTTTTCTGCGGATTGTTGAGGTGCTTTTTTGCAGCGGGCGTGACTTCCCGGCCCTGCGGGGTGCGCTTGAGAAAGCCTATCTGGATCAGGAAGGGTTCGTACACGTCCTCGATGGTCCGGACCTCTTCGCCAACCGAGATAGCGATCGTCTTCACCCCGACCGGGCCCCCTTCGAAGTCATTGGCAACAACCCCGAGGATCCGCCGGTCCAGCTCGTCGAGGCCCAGCCCGTCAATCTGCATCATGGCAAGGGCGCTTGCCGTGATATCCTTTGTTATCGTACCGTCCCCCTTCACGATGGCATAATCCCGCACCCTTCGCAGGAGCCGGTTCACGATCCGGGGAGTGCCCCGGCTCCGCTTTGCGATCTCCTCCGCACCGTCGGCCGTGATCGGGATCTTCAGGATTCCGGCGCTCCGGGTCACGATCCGGGCCAGGTCAACGGGATCATACAGGTCGAGCCGGCAGGTGATACCGAACCGGTCCCGGAACGGTGCTCCGAGAAGCCCCTGCTTGGTGGTTGCTCCGATCAGGGTGAAGTGCTCGAGGTTCAGCTTGATCGAGCGGGCGCTCGGCCCTTCACCGATCATCACATCGATGAAGAAATCCTCCATGGCCGGGTAGAGCACCTCCTCAACCACCGGGTTGATGCGGTGGATCTCGTCGATGAATAGGATATCGCCCTGCTGGAGCGGGGTGAGGAGCGCAGCGATATCCCCGGGTTTCTCAAGAACCGGACCGGTTGTTGTGCGTATAGTTGCCCCGAGTTCGCGGGCAATGATATGGGCGAGCGTGGTCTTGCCAAGGCCCGGCGGCCCCGAGAAGAGGATGTGGTCGATGGGTTCGCCCCGCTTACGGGCAGCCGCAATCGCGATCTTTAAGCTCTCCTTGACCTGCTCCTGCCCGACAAACTCCTCGAGCCGGTCCGGCCGGATGGTGGGATCGTCGCTTTCTTCCGGAAGGGATACCGGTGAGATGACCCGCTCGGACATAATGTCAGCGCTCCTTCAGCCGGGCAAGGGCTGCCTTGATGAGCACCTGCACGGACGGCGTGCCCGGCATCCGGGAAGCTGCCATGACCGCATCACGGGACTCGTTCTCGGCAAAGCCGAGAGAGACAAGCGCACTCACCGCATCATGGACTGCCATGCTGCCCGCGCCGGTCTCACCGTGCGGGAGCGTATCGCTGATCTTCTTCATCTTGTCCCGGAGTTCCAGGATCAGCCGCTTTGCGCTCTTTGCCCCGATGCCAGAGATCCGGGTCAGGACCTTCTCGTCCTCGTTGAGGATGGCCATCGCGAACTCCTCGATCCCTATCTGGGAGAGGAGGTTCATGGCGATCTGCGGACCTATGCCTGTCACGCCGATGAGAATCCGGAACATCTCCAGCTCGCTCTGGTGTAAAAACCCATACAGGGTGATGGCGTCCTCGCGAACCGCCATGTGGGTGTGAAGTTTCACGGTTCCGCGGGTGGCCGCGAGCTGCTGGAGGGCCGGCTGGGTAACCTGTACCCTGTAGCCAACGCCGTGGACATCAAGGACCACATACCTGTCTCCTGTAAGGACCGGTTCACCGGAAAGAAGCGCGATCATCGTACTACCTCATGATATGGATATGACATAAGGCAATCGAAAGGGCATCGGCCGCATCATCGGGTTTGGGGATCTC
>JBAYMI010000147.1:0-6000 GCA_041663625.1 Methanoregula sp. | reverse complement strand
GGAGATGGCACGGCCGTAGGAGTCCCGGTTGCGCCAGTCGATCATGGTGGAGAGACCCTTGTCGTGGATCGTGAAGGTCATCGGTGCGCCAACACGGGAGCGCTTCATCCGCTGGTCGTGGTCAAACGCACGCCACTCCGGACCGCGGTCGATGAAATCATCATCGATGACAAGACCGCAGCTCTGGCAGACCAGTTCTGCCCGCTCGTAGTCATGGACCAGCTGCCTGCCGCCACACTCGGGGCAGACAGTCTCGGTATGGTTCTCGGCTTTTTTCTCCTGCTCTTTCTGCTTCGTACGCAACTTGAGCGCTTCGCGCTCAGACTGGAGAACCTTTAATTTTTCAATTTCCTGCATCCACATTCACCTTTTGAGAGATTGGGAATTCTTCCTGCTGATTACGGGGCCCTGAGCATCCCGGGGTCGTTACTTTGTGAAGAGTTTTTCATTGGGCTGGACAGTGCATTTGTCCCGGCAGAGAACGGCGGCATACGGGGCCTTCACGTTCCCGAAGAGATCCAGGATTTTACCCACCGGTTTCATGTGCCGGTCTGAAACCTCGCTGTAGAGGGGCGGGAGCTGGGCGGCATCGCACTGGATAATGAGCATCCGGCTGCCAACGGTGCTCATCGCTCGACCAACAACTTTCACGAATAACCTCAAAGATGCAATAATGTTGAAATATTTTAGTAATCTATATATGTGTGACGGCACCGTATTTAAACATTCCGTGAAAGTATAAATATGAAAATTCAGAAACCCAGGAATTGGTCGACATTTAAAGATAGCACCCGTTTGCACTCCGCATCGGTCAGTCCGGCCCCTTTGGCCACGATAAATTTTGCCCGTTCGTCAAGAATATCATGGGGTGCATGAGCATCAGAGTCCACGACCAGCTGGCATCCGGCTTCCTGCGCAATGTGTGCCACATGGCCGTTTGTCCGGTTATGTCCCCCGCGGGCGGTGAGCTCAAGGGCAAGGCCGTTCTTTGCTGCAGCCTTGGCATCCTTAAGGGAGATGAGCCCCGGGTGGGCAAGCACATTGACATACCGGCAGTTGCACGCTGCATGGTTGGTGCCCTCTGCCACCGGCTCGACCGGTGTCTCGCCATGGACAACAACGATATCGGCGCCGGCAGATTTTGCTGATTTGGCGAGCAATGCGATCTGGGTCGGGGGCACGTGGGTGATCTCAACACCGCAGAGCAGGCGCACACCAAAGAGCGCTGCTGAGTCCCGCACGAGTTCCAGCGTAGCGAGCACGGTTTCCGCATTGGAGAGATCCACGTGATCGGTGATAGCTACGGTCGTATATCCGGTAACGGCCATCCTGCGGATGAGCTCGATGGGAAGCATCTCGCCATCCGAGAGGATCGTATGGGTATGGAGGTCGTACATCCCGCTCATTTCCGGACCTCCAGTTTCTGGGCAACTTTTTTTATCAGGGCACCCTTGCTCTCCTTCCAGTCAACCACAATCCGGCCTTCGCGCCGGGTCCAGTGGGCCGGGTGGTGGTGATCCTCCACGCGGTACGTGAAGCCGGACTTTTTGAGGGCCCGTTCCAGATCCGTCAGTACCGGTCCCTTAACACCAAGGCTGCGCGGGACCCGCCGCCCCTCTGCACGCGAGTATGCCACATTGAAGTAGCAGGGGTAGAGGATACACTCGTCAGTTGCAGCTGCCATTGCCTGAATCGTTTGTGGGTCAAGGTATAAACACTGCACGCTCCCACCTTTAACCATGCATCATATCGACGTCAGGCTGGAGAAGGATGTCTACGACGCCAACAACTCCCTGGCCAACCATAACGCACAGCACCTGAAGGCCTACGGTGTGCGGGCGTTCGACCTGCTGGGGGCTATCGGGTCAGGAAAGACCGCCCTGATCGAGCGGCTCGTTCCCCTGCTGGAGAAGAAAGGGCTCAAGGCCGGTGCGATTGCCGGCGACGTATACGGAGACGATGATTTCAAACGAATCGTGGCCACCGGTATCCCGGCCTACAATGCCAACACGGGCAAGGAGTGCCATCTCGACGCCCACCTGGTCGAACACGCGATCGATCACCTCCCGCTCGATGAGATCGACATTCTCTTCATTGAGAATGTCGGCAACATGGTCTGCCCCACGGATTTCAAGCTCGGGGCAGAGAAGCGGGTTGTCGTCATCAGTTCAACAGAAGGCGACGATGTGGTGAACAAGCACCCGATGATGTTCCGCGACTGCACGATCGGTGTCATCAACAAGGTTGACCTTGCCCCGCTCGTGGGAGCAAACCTGGACCGGATGCAGGCAGATATCAAGCGCTACAACCCGGGCATGCCGGTCTTCCGGACCAACCTGAAGACGGGTGACGGCGTGGCAGCGCTCCTCGAATCCATCCTTGCCTGAACCGGCCAGGCACCTGGCCGTTCAGGGCCAAAGAAGTACTATAAATATCTCTGAAAGGAATATATAGAGCACCATCTTCGGGCAGGATTCCCGGAGTAGAATACCAGAGAGTGACACCATGCAGTGGCAGAAAGAATCAGTTCGGAAGGTAACCGGTGGCAGGCGCCGCCCGGCAGCGATGAAGAGGAGAGCAGACATCGGCGGTGCACCCGCAGAGACCCACCTCGGTGAGACCCGTACACGGATCGTCAGAACGTACGGGGGCGACCGCGTGGTCATTGCACTCCGTGCAAACTTCGCCAACGTGACCAATCCGAAGAACGGTGAGACCAAGAAGGTCAAGATCGAGACCGTGGAGAAGAACACGGCAAACCCGAACTATGTCCGGCGGAACCTGCTCAACAAGGGCGCGGTCATCAAGACCGAACTCGGGCATGCCAGGATCACCAGCCGCCCCGGCCAGGACGGCGTCATCAACGCGCTGTTACTCGAATAATTAATATCAAATCTTTTTCTTCTCAATAGTAAACGCCTATTACGGCACCGTCTTCAGCAATCTTTTTTCTTTCAGATGTGCAATGCTGTAGTTATGCGAAGGATCTATTATCGTTTCCCCCAGCGCGTGGATCTCTCGTTTGCCATGGGCATGCCGTTTAACGAGACCCTGAAATATATAGCGCACCTGGACAACGATGAGACAACAAAGACCACGGGCAAGGAACTGGTCAAGGTCAAGACCAAAGTGGAGATTGCCGTTGATCGTGCAACGTTCGGCGAGATCACTCCGGATGCTCTCCGGCCGGGCGTCATCACGGAGGCCGTTGACCTCAGGGTTACCGTACTCGCGCTTGCCCTGCGCGGCGGGGGGAAGGTCCCGATCGCCAATGATATCTTTTACCTGCGCCTGAGCGACCAGGTCTCACGCACGGACATCGATATTGCAAAAGAAGGGCGCGGGGAAGGGCTGGACGCACTTGATATGAAAAATATCCTTCTTGGTGCCCCGAAGTGACCATCCGGACAACCGTTGCCGCCCCCTTCCGGCATACCCGGAAGACCGGCATGAGAAAGAACGAGCTGGTCTACTATTACGCCCTTGACCGGAAATGGATGAGTACAGAACAGGCGAACCTGTTCCTGAAGAGAGCAGAGGACGAGGGCCTGATACGGCAGGAGAACGGCATATACACCCCTCTTTTTGATACGGCGGGCGTGACCATCCCCCTCGGGTTCAAGCCAACCTCAGCGATCTTTGAGAAGAACGATCCCACGCAGGATCTCATCAACCGCATTGCAAAAGCCCGTAACGTTGAGGAGGTCGAGATTGTTGCCGACATGAACCGGATCATAAAAGAGGAGTTCGATACGCACCTCCTCCCCCCGGCGGCGCTGGTGATCCTTGCAAAAAAATACAATGTCGCGTTCGGGGACCTGCGCGATCCGCTCCGGCAGGCGCTGAAGAAGGCATAAGTCCTGCGGCATACGGGGTAACGACACCGGTTACTGACGGCCCAATACACAAACTATTTCCCAAAATTATTCATTATGTACCATAAAGCAGATCTGGAGAAGAGACATGAGACACGGGAGAAGAAGACGGGATCTCAGTGATATGCCATGGGTCACCATTGCGGCAGTCATTGGCATCATTGCAGTAGTGATTATCGCACTGGTTTTTTTCATGGGCGGGAGTTCAGGAGGGACATCCGGGTCTGCATCCTCCGGCAGCAGCAGTGTTGCCCCGCAGACAACTCTGCTGAAGAACACGGGCGTTGCATCCATCACGGTGAAAGAGACAACCCCGGTAGCTGTTCCGGCCACCGGGACCTATGTTGAGGTGGATTACCTGGGCAGTTTCTCCGGGACGTATGGCGCCAATGGAGTACTGGAAAAAGTGCAGAACTCAGGTAACCGCGTCTACACGGTGGAAAATGCAACCGGCACGATCTCCGCAAAGTTCCAGAAACAGGACCGGTCAACGAACCATGACCTGACTGTCCAGATCTGGCAGGACGGAAAAGCGGTCAAGTCCGATACAAACAGTTCCGCGTATGGAATTGTCAATATCAAATACCCGTAACTTTTTTTAGGAACCTATCTGAAAACCCGCTTTTCGTATTCGCACTAGATGCCGATAGGGTAAGGTACGGTTCAGAATCCACGAGCAATGACGCATGGACTGCGCCTTCAGGATGTGACAGACGCACGGTGAAAAACCGCACAGGCTCACGATGCGGTGAAATAAGCGAAAAAGAGATTATGTTATTTCTTGCCGACCCGGGCCTTGGGTGCGGACTTCTTCTCTTCTTTCTTTGCTCCCTCGACTTTCGGGAAGAGCTCGTCCAGGGTCTTCTCGCCGTATACAGTGACACGGGCATTGATCTGAACGAAATCCTGTGTGATCTCGCTTGCGCGGATCGTCTTCCTGCGGCGCTCCCCCTCCATGGTCGGGTGGAAACCGATACCGCCGGCTAAGAGCAGCTTCTTGCGCCCTGCACCGGGAAGGCCTTTCTTTGCCGTGATCCCGGTCCGGTCGGATGCACCGGTGATCTGGATCTTATAGCCCGCGAGCCCGAGGGAGCCTGCTTCAAGTTCGTCACCGATACTCTTGCCCACGATTGCACCTGCGGCGCCGCCACTGGCGTCAACATTGTAGGCGCGACCGGTCTTGGGGTCTGATACAACGACTTTAAACTCAACCATACCTGATTCTTCCTATTGTTTTATTTGAAAAACCCGGGATCCGGGCTTTTCACGTCTCCGGCTGCTGGCAGATTCGCCTGCCCACGAGAAGTACCCATTTTATTCTACTGGTACGCTATTAAACCCTCGCGTCACCTTCAGGCAAAAACGATCACTTGCCCCAGAAGGGATCGCCCTTGCGCCGCATAGCGGTGAACTCCGCAAGGATCTCCTGAGTACTGACGTTCAGGGTCTTGATCATCTCTTTTTCCAGAACCTTCACGTGACGCTCCGGAACATCCACGTACAGGTCGTCCCCGACACTAACCTGCCGGCCAACGGTTGCCCCTTCAATGGATATGGCAATCTCAAGCCCTGCGTCAGCCTCGCGGATTGTTTCCTGCCGGAGCTGCATGGCCTTGAGATGGCCGACTTTCTTGCCGTCCAGTTTTATCAGGTTGACATCGCTTCGCAGCTTGCCACCCAGCACCCTGACCCCGACCACGGCCGGGTTGCTCTGGCGGAAGACACAGTCCGGCAGGAGCCGGATCTTGGCCGGCATCACAACATGCTCGAACCGCTGCTTCTCCTGCAGGCGTTTCTGCTCGTCCCGGTATTCGACATACTGGTCGATCAGCTGGTAGATGACCTTCCCGTCAAAGACCTTGACCTGCGTATAGAGCGGGTCTTTGATCATGTCCGCTGCATCCGGGAGGATAGGCGTGTTGAACGAGAGCAGCACGCGGTGAGTCGGGTTCTTGATAGTCTCGGTCTCCACGAGATCGAGCCGGCTCACCGGACCCACCTCCGCCCGCATAACGCCGATCTCTTTTGACTCGAGTTCCTTGCAAAGGGCTTCGAGGGCTCCGATCGTATCGGCCTTGATCACGATCCCTTCATCGGCAAGGTTCACGTGGATCTCGGTCATCTC
>JBAYMI010000146.1:0-6127 GCA_041663625.1 Methanoregula sp. | reverse complement strand
TCTCCGACGTGAAACTACCATTCCGGATCCGATCCGCCCCCCCGTCGCCACTTCCGGCACCCGATTGGACCCCCCGATTTGCCAGCAGAACGCGAATACGTGCCTCTTTTCGCTGGGTGATTTTCAGCAGTTTTTCCGTCACGGACAGACTATCGCGGGGGCTGGATATCATCGGTCCAAACCAGCTCTAAACAGGCCGGTTTTTCTCGCGGGAAAACCGTCCGCCTGGTATTCCGGCGCGATATAACGCGATTTGGCGACACTCCCCCGGAAAATGCCCGAAACCGGCCGGTTGGCGATCCTGCATTTCCGTCAATCGGGGCTTACATCAGGCCCGGATTGGGTGGCCGGGGGGTGGTACTCCCTGTGGGTGGTTTCGGCGGAAGTCTCTGAAGAGCACCTCACCTGAGCGCCCTCCCCTGTCTCATCCCGGCAATCTCTATCAGTGAAAAAACACCGACGGCCCCTCAACGTTGTCCTTCCCGGAACCGGTCCCTGGAATCGTTCTGAAGACAGCCCGATGAAAAAGAGTATGTATTATACCGCAACGGTCTCGATCCGGATACGGCTGATAATAAACTCGTTATCTGCCGGGATCTCCTCACCCTCTTCCTTTAAGCAGGAGATATGAAGTTCAATAGCCTCTTTGGTATTTGTTATCGTTTCCTCGACTGTCTCGCCCTGCGAGAAGCACCCTGGAAGTGCCGGCACTTCAGCCCAGAACCCGCCTTCTTCGGCTTTGTGAATCAGTATCGTATATTCCATCATGGTCCCTCACAATAATTTTTCAAATTCCTCTTCTTTCAGTCCCGCTTTTTTGATTGCAGCTTTCAGCAGGCCAATCTTGACCTCTCCTTTGACGGGGATCGTGATCAACTGGCCGTTTGGCATCTTGATATTGATATGATAGTCCTTCCCCAGCAGGACGACACCCCCGGCATTCACAAATGCCCTGACCTCATCTTTTCCTTTCACCGAATAGAATGAGGTCTCTACTGACGATCCTTTGTGGAGAATTGATGTTAATAGTCATCATCTTTGTTGTCCGGCTGTTTAGCCCCCTCTCATCAGAGCGACTGTCCCGACCCCTATCCCCCCCTTCCGAAAAAATGGGAGGGGGGGGTATGCTGGATACCCCCCTGCACGCCGGCTCCCGGCAACGCCCCTTTCGTATCACAGCCCGACAATTCCCCCCTCTGCTAACGAGCCGACACCCCATCGCGCTCCCAAAAAAAAGATCCGGAAACAAACTGTTTTTCCGGCCCCTGCACTCTTCGAGCCCATCACTCAGGTTCGGGCCAAAAAAGATTATTTCCCTTCAGACAATTCCTGATAGGAAATCAAATACCTGATCCAACAGGTTGGCGGATGCTGCAGTTTTTGTGTTCTGTCCGCTGGTCAGCGGGTTCGGTGTTTCCGTAACCAGGTTCTGCTGTCCGGGTACGGTATCACCGGATCCGGTCGGGTTAACCGTTGAAGGGAAGATCACAATCGTGTCATCGACAGAAGGATCTTCGAATACCTGAACAAGAGCTTCGTAGGCATCGTTGCCCTGCAGGTTTCCGGCCCCGCGAATCTTGAATACGCGTGTACCGTCTGCATTGTCGTTGTCCCTGAGCATCCGGTTCAGGACCCAGGCGTCCGTCGTGTCTCCTGCGGTAGTGTTGGCCAGGTAAATATCAAAGACATTGTTCTGCATCGGGTGCTGGACGACAACATGAAATTTATCTTCTTCCAGTCCGGTCGTTGCCCTGTCGAGATCCAGGGAAAAGGATCCGGCTGGATCCGGGTGGACAATAAACTGGTTCGCGTACCCCGCCTTATCGGAACCCGGCGCGCCTATGACCCAGATGGCAATACCGGAAGCCGGGTTGCCTTGTGCGGTACCGGAGATCGTGATCCTGTCCCCCTTCATGACAACCGATGGCGGTAAGGAGAGATTGCCCGTAGGGGACTCGATGTTCGCAGGCCTCGCCATGATGAAGGCGACCCTGGCGTACTGCGTGTCGTTGATATGGGGGAGATCCCGGGGCGAACCGGCTGCAAATACCTCGAACATCCCGGCATCGATGAGGGCCTTCTGGCTGTTCCATGTATATGACCATTGGTGATCCGCACCGACACTGGCTGCCAGGAACGTGGATGCATTGTTGTCAATAACGGGAGAGTTGCCCGGATGAGTACTCTGGATCTGTGCTCCCTTCGCGTCCAGATTGGGCCCGGTGATAAAGAGATACGTTGTACCGGAACCGGTGTTGGTGCCGGAGAACGTGAGCGTATCTCCGATGGAATACCTCCCGCTTTTAGGCTGGGTTATGGTTACGGATGCATCGCCGCCTGCTTCTGCCGGGATCCCACTGGTGGATGTGATCGTGGCGGCCACTTGGGCGTTTGCCGGTCTTTTCATGATGAAGATAACCGTGTCGAAATGCGTACTGTTGACATGCTGTAAATCCCGTGGCGTACTGGCTGCATAGAGCGTGTACATTCCGGCATCGATGAGAACATCCCTGGTATTCCATTCCCAGGACCATGTGTTGCCCGCAGAAGCACCGATTGCCTGGAACGTGGATGCATCGCCATCGGTAACGGGAGAATCGTGCGGATTTTTACTCTGGATCTCTGATCCTTTCGTGTTCAGGTTGGGCCCGGTAATAAAGAGGTACGTTGTACCGGAAGCGTTGTTGGTACCGGAGAACGTGAGTGTATCCCCGATGGAATAGGCCCCTTCTTTGGGCTGGACGATTGATACGGATCCTCCGTCTCCGGTGGATCCCGCGACCGGCATGATGGCAGTCAGGATCGACAGGCATACTGCGAAAAGTACAAACAGGTTTTTCTTCATAAGTATTCCCGGTATCGTTTTCTCCTGCAAGGTAATAAGCACCCAAAATATCCGGGGTTATAGGGTGAACTTCCCGGTTCAGCCCTGAACCGGCCGGTGCCACCGGAGAACAGGGTAAAAAGAGTGTCTCCCTCGTTCTTCACAGGAGGAAGCATTTTTCAAAAGAATCAGATCAGGATATGCGGGATACTCCCTTCTCAGCCTTCATGTCACGGAAATAAAGACCCGATCAGGTACGGTGGATGTAGTTCAACGAGAGCAGGGTTCCGTTCTGCGCATCGACCCATCCTTCGGCCGGGTCGGGATAATCCTGTGCCCGGATCGCGGTATCGTCGAACCGGACGTACCAGCCAAGCGGGATGACGCCGGGCGATGGGAGGTACTGGTCCTGGTTGTAGACATCCATCCACCGGAGGTCCGCAGATACGATCCTGAGACTGTCGGACGATTCCGGGTGGCATATCCTGGCATGCCGTTCAACAAGCGCTGTTGCTTCGTCACGGGAGATGGCCGGGGAAGACTGTGCTGCGACCGCATTCTCCGGAGTGTACCATGCCTTATAGTACCTGACGACTTTTCCGGTCCCCGGATCCACCGTTACAGTAATGCCGTCTTTGCTGCAGGGGACGCCATTGATAATTCTCCGGTAATCGAAGGAGTAGACGCCGTCGTAATCAACCCGGGAACCGGCCAGCGTTACGGGAAGTTCGCCATTCCGTTTCCGGATCTCGCTCTCTGCGGTCAGTTGTGCAATCTCCATGGATACAGCGGCGAGACGGGGTACCTCCAGAGTACCCGTCCAGTACCGGGAAGGAACCTGGTACTCGGTAAGATCGCCGGTATACGCATCGAGCGTGCCAAGGACAAGTTGCTGGTCGCCCTTACGCATGTCAAAATGCCACCAACGGGAGTTGACAGAGATATCGGAATAATCCATCACGATACGGTCGGGGGAAGAGAGCGGGAACGCCAGCCTGGCACTATTTTCTGCCTGTTCCTTCTTTATCACTGCACCCTTCTTCGTGAATGAGGAAGAGTAGTTCCCCGCCGATACCGCAGTGAATACCGATGTATTGTACCAGACGCACCCGATGATATCCCGGAAGTTTTCATTGTTAACCGGGGAAAAACCCGCAGGAATCACATTCAGACGGGAAAATCCTTCCATTGCCATAGTATCCCCGGCAGTTGTAAACGGATCGGCAGGATTTGCCTGAACGCTGGTACCGGACAGGGCCGGTTGATCGGTCCCCGGATTATTCCGGGCGGCAAGGATGAAATCCGATCCCGGGATGGGATTGCCGGCCGGATCGAACTCCGTCACCGTGAAAAGAGTGACATTTGCAGGCGAGGTTACGCGGGGTGCCGTTCCGCTCAGCGTCACCACCAGCCATTCGCCGTTTGATGGCGGGTAGGACAACACCCATCCGCTGACACTCAATACCCGGCCGGTGAAGTCCGGCTGGGGATTTTCAACGCCGTCAAGGACAAGAGTATACTCCCACCGGGGATTCTCCAGGTCGGTTGACATCTGCAGAACGTCCGCCGAAGGGAAGGTCTCGTTACCGGTTTCCGAAAAGTTCACCCTGAACGCGACCGTTACCGGGGTCCCGGATGCAAGGTCCCCCGTTGGACTGACCATGATCGAGTCCACTTCAAACGAGGGTCCCGCCGCTGGTCCCGCACGGGAAAATCCGTCCCCGGTCTGCGCGATCGCTGTTTCTTCCGTGTTGTTTACGATCACCGAACGGGGCGTTTCCGTCATTGTTACCCCGGCTGGCGTCGCCGACAGCGAGGGGGCGATCGCAATAATGTCATCGACGCTCGGATCCTTGAATGCCTCGATAAGAGCCTGGTAGGAATTGTCACCCTGCAGGCCCCCGGGCCCGTACATCATGAAGATTTTTGTCCCTTTTGTATCGTTGTTCCCATTAAGCATCCTGTTCCAGATCCAGGAGTTCATGCCCGCTTCGTTGCCGTTGGTGTTGGGGGAGATATCAAAGACCTTGTTCTGCATCGGGTGCTGGACGACAACATGATAATTGCCGGCTTCTATCCGGCTGATCGCACTGCTGTCGATGATGTAGGTGAAATAGTTCCCTGACGGATCCGGGGAAACATACCCCCAGCCGGACCCGCCGCCCCCGTGTACCGGATCGGGATCCCATTCTGTGGTCCAGATCACCAGCTCGGGAGGCGGGTTGCCTTTTACCGTACCGGAAATCCTGATCCTGTTTCCTTCCCTGACAACAGAAGGCGGCGGGAGAATATCGTTATTCGAAATACTATGCCGTTCCGGCCGGGTTATTATGATGGGTTCATTGCTGCCGGTCGATGCGATCATGCCCGTCGGCATTCCCGTGTTTTCCGGCGAAAGTTTCAGGAACGATACCGTGTCGGAATGCGTATTGTTGATATGAGCCAGATCCCGTGGCGCTCCGGCTGCATGGATCGTGAACGTACCGGGCCCGATGAGAGAATTTTCGGTGTCCCACGTGTATGACCACCGGTTATCCGGCCCGACCGGGACCGCCTGGAACGAGGATGCATCGCCATCGATAACCGGAGACTGGTCCGGGTGCATGCTCTGGATCTGTGCACCGTTCAGTTTCAGGCCGGGTCCGGTGATGAAGAGATACGTTGTACCGGAATCCGTGTTTGTACCGGAGAATGTGATCATATCTCCCCTGGCATACATCCCGCTTTGTGGCCCGGCGATTGTTACGGAGCCGCCGTCTCCGGTTAATCCTGCTGCCGGACCAATGACTGTCAGGAGGATCAGGCAGATGGCTGCAGCAACGAACAGGTTTTTTCTCATACCCCTCACTGGATCTACTCTTTCCTGCAAGATAATAAGCGCCTCATATAACCGGGGTTATGGGTTGAACTTCCCGGTTCAACCCTGAACCGGCGGGTGCAACCCGGTAAAGAAGATATAACTCCGGAACGCATATGCTCAAGAGAGAGGGGTATGAGAGAAACGGGTGGCAGGACCTGGGTAAACCGGAATGACCCGGGCGAAAAGTTCCGGACGGTCGAGGGTCTCGGAGACCTGGACCCGCTTGCAGAACTCTCCGAATACCTCGATGTCCTTTCGAACGGCACCCGGCTTAAGATACTGAAGTGCTTAGAGAAAAAACCCGGCACAACCCGGGAGATCTCGCAGGAGGTCGAGACCAGTTACGAGAATACGAAAAAGCATCTCGACCGGCTCTGCCAGATCGGCGTGATCAAGAAAGAGGCAGGGATCACGGACCCGCGGCAAAAAGGCGTCCAGCTCTT
>JBAYMI010000145.1:0-6128 GCA_041663625.1 Methanoregula sp. | reverse complement strand
GGGTTCGAGGGGGAGTTGATGGAGATCATCTTGGTCTTTGTATTGACCTTTTCAAGGATAGAATCGTCGAGCTGGAAGGTCTTCTGGTTCACCGGGTGCAAAACAGTTTTCCCACCCGCCATCTGGACGCAGGGCTCGTACGAGACCCAGGCCGGCGTCGGGAGAATGACCTCGTCGCCGGGGTTTAAGACCGCTTCCATCCCCTCGTAGATCGCGTCTTTTGCGCCGCAGGTCACGATCGCCTGGTCGGGCTCACAGGGAAATTTGTTCTCTTTTACGATCTTCCCGCTGATCGCTGCGAGAAGTTCCGGGATCCCATTGCTTGGCGCATAGTGCGTCTCGCCCTTTTTGAGGGCATCGATGCAGGCGTCCGTGATGTGTTTCGGGGTATCGAAGTCAGGCTCGCCAATAGAGAGGCTGATGACATCGATGCCCTCCCGCTGCATCTTCTTTGCCTTGTTGGTGATCTCAAGCGTCGCTGAGGGGGCGATCGCCGCAACCTTTGCCGAGAGCTGCTTCATTGCAATCTTTTGACAAGTTTTACGGCAGATTCAACGGCACGCTTTGCATAATCGATCCGCTCGTTCGCTTCGAGACGGCTCATGCCGGGCCCGGAGATGCCGAGCGTGACCGGTTTGCCGAATTCGAGAGAGAGGTCGATGATCTTCCGGGCCGCGTGCTGCACAACGATCTCGTCGTGCTGGGTCGCGCCCTCGATCACGCAGCCGACGGTAACAACCGCGTCGACTTTTCCTGCGGCAAGCATCTTTTTTATGGCAAGGGGCATGTCGAATGCTCCGGGCACATACAGGCACTCGGTCACTTCCGCGCCGAGGAACGCTGCATGTTCCCGTGCCTCGATCTCCATCATGTAGGTGATGTCACGGTTGAATTCCGCGACCACGAATCCCAGTTTTATCGGTTTGGTATCGCACATATCTGATCATCTCGTTTGCATCTACATTAACTATTAGCCTGTTGCAGAAGCATCTTGAAATTCCTTTTTTAATCGGTGATTCCACCAAGCGCGCATAATAGAAATTGCATCCGCTGATTCTGGTAAATGTACGATCATCTTCCTTTTAAAGATAATTACACGATTATGCCGTAAAATAGGCTCATGAGAGAATAATACTTGAAAAAATGGGAATGGTTTAAGCATCAGGATCATTACTGACTTTGATGTAGGTAAGTGGCGTCCCCTTTACAGTATCAGGAGTTAGTTTATTCATTTCAATTCGGTAGATGTCTGTAGAACCACCATACTCTGATTTAAGTGTTAATAGATCTCCATTGACGCTCCATGTGCCATCCTGTAGAGCAGAATAACCCCATGTCCCATCCGATTTTATATGCATCGATGCCAAAAACGGGGGACCGTTGCAGGATGCAACCCATGTCTTCTCATAAGTAGCATAATCAACACCACTGCGATAACATTCACTCGGAATATACGTTCCAGTAACCCCCATTACATTGGTAATACACCCTGAAATAAAAATCAAAGAACATATACTCGCAATGATTATCAAAGAATATATTATTTTAAAACTTCTCACTTCACTCGCCTCTGTTCCCTTATTCGAAATTCCCCTATTTATTCCTTTCAATACATTATTCATTACAGAGATGTGAGCGAATCAGATATGATTTGAAATAGATACAACGGTTCAGATCTCAATTCAATCTTTCAAAATAATCCTAGTATTTCTCTAATTTTTTTGAACATTCAAAAAAGTGCTGGATATTTAAATCGATAGCAAAACGAAACATTGCAAGAATTCTCTCATCGAAAAGAAATCAAAAACTGGATGTGAATTTATTTGTGCCGTCATGGAAGTAACTGGACATCGTCACATCGAATAGCTGAGTCTTATGCGATGGAAAATTAGAGGAGGACTAGGATTAAAAATTGGAGAAGTACTAAACAGTCATAGATTTTTACAATTCCTTGTCAACGAGGTTTTCTAACTGAGCAAAATTATGACAAAAGAAATGTTTGAGATTAAAATATCCAAGTATTAACTTCATTGGCTGCATAATTCTGTAGCAACAGTTCACTTGCGGGCAGGCCCGGCATCCTCAAAACCCTGTCGCTGGCCGGTGCCGGCGTCTTTGGTGAGGACCTCCGGGTGAAGGACGAGTTTTACCGCGTTTTCCGCGTGCTCCCGGGTGCGCTGCTCGGCCAGCCATGCAAGCTCTGCATCGTCCTTTGCCTCGTCTTCGTGCACGAAGACCTCGATGATGTGGCGGTTGGTCATGAGCTGGCACATGATGAGCCCCTGCGATGCCTCGTGGGCGCAGAGTTTGTCCTTCTCCTTGCCGCCCGGCATGCCAAGAGCCATCACGATCTCGCACCGGCGTTCTTCAATCAGTTTCTTGCAGGCAACCGGCAGGTCTTTTATGCCCGGCACGGTCACCCGTTCGATCGCCACGCTCGCGTGCTTCTTGAGCTCGTCGATGGCGATCGCTCCCATATTGACGCGTGAGAAGGTGGTGTCAGCAACACCAACCTTCATCCCAGCACCTCGGCTGCCGCCTCGACGCCGTCGCCTTTTGTCTTGTAGCCGGCTTTTTTAAGGCCGTGCTGGGTTGCGGCAAGCGTCGCGAGGATCTCGGGAGCGCTCACGGCGCCCATGGTCCCGATCCGGAAGATCTTCCCCTTGAGGTGGTCCTGGCCGCCGGCGATAATGATGCCCATCTTCTTTATCGTTGCCCGGACATCGTCATCCTTGACGCCCTCGGGATACGAGACAGCGGTAACCGTCGTCGCGTACTCGTGCTTTGCGTCAAGTTTCGGGAAGAGGGAAAGGCCCCAGGTCTGTGCAGCGACACGGACGGCCTTTGCCATCCTCTGGTGCCGGGCGATCCGGTTTGCCATGCCTTCTTCCTCGATCATGAGGCAGGCCTCGCGGAGTGCGAGGAACAGCGGGACCGCCGGGGTATACGGTGTCTCCATCGGTATACCCGCAGCGCTCTTCCTGTACGCGGCAAGGTCGAGATAGTACGGCGGGTTCTTCGTGAGCCGCTCCCATGCCCGGCTGCTCACTGCGACGGCGGCAAGGCCGGCGGGTGCGGCAAGGCACTTCTGCGAGCCGACGATTGCGACATCGACGCCCCACTTGTCCATCTCGAACGTGTCGCCGCCGACCGAGGTGACGCCGTCCATGATAAAGAGGGCGTCGTGCTTGCGGGCAAGTCTCCCGACTTCTGCGGCCGGGTTCTTGATGCCGGCCGAGGTCTCGTTGTGCACGAGGGTTACGACCTCTGCCCCTGCTTCGAGCTGCGCTTCGAGCCCGGCAAGGTCGAGCGGCGTCCCCCACTCGGACGCAAGCTCGTGGGCCTTGCCGTAGCGCTGACTGATCTTATAGAGCCGCTCGCCGAACTTTCCGTTCACAAAACAGGCGATATTCTTGTCGCGGCCGAAGTTTGCAACTGCGGCTTCCATGCCGGCCGTGCCGGACCCGCTGATGATGACAACGTCGTTTGCCGTGCCGAATGCGGTTTTTAAGACACGCACGCAATCGGCGTATACGGCACCGAACTCGGCGCTGCGGTGGTTGATTGCCTGACGTGCCATTGCGAACCTGACCCGTTCAGGCATCGGTACCGGGCCCGGCAGCATAAGGAGTGATTCTTTTTCCATGTCAATCTGCCAATAGTATATTTATAAAGACGGGATATAAGTTTGGATGGCTTAACATGGCAGACGTAAGTATCATCTGCGGCTCGGCATCCGATGCCGCGATTGCCGACAAGGCAAAGAAGATCCTTGACGAGCACAAGGTTTCCTGGGACTACCAGGTGATCTCTGCCCACCGGGATCCGGACAAGCTGGATGCGTATGTCAAAAGTTCCCCGGGCAAAGTATTCAT
Organism: Methanoregula sp.; assembly: GCA_041663625.1. GTDB lineage: Archaea > Halobacteriota > Methanomicrobia > Methanomicrobiales > Methanospirillaceae > Methanoregula. The sequence goes on along the minus strand of JBAYMI010000145.1, from coordinate 2,253 downwards.
TGCAATTGCCGGGCTCTCGGCCGCGCTCCCCGGAGTCATCGCGTCAAAGACCGATAAGCCGGTGATCGGGGTTCCGGTCAGCGGGACGTTAAACGGCCTTGACGCGCTCCTCTCGATTGTCCAGATGCCAAAGGGCGTGCCGGTCGCGTGCGTCGGGATCGACAATGGCGACAACGCGGCGTGGCTGGCGATCCGGATCCTGAAAGTGGGGAAAAAGTAGATACTCTTTTTGGCATCCGGTATGTCTGATACCGCTGAAAGATTTGCCGGACTTTTTTACCGTAGTTTCCTGCCATGAGCGAGATTACTTTCGCGTTCCGCAGCCCGGGTTTATTATCCGTCGGGATACTTCCTGATTATGGCAAAAAAGATTCAGACCGTCTGCGGGCCTCATGCAGCGACTGCGACCACCTCAAAAAGGAATGCCCGGGCTGCGAGGCAGAGAAAGGAAAACCGTTCTGGACCGCATATGTCGGCGTTGACTGCTGCCCGGTCTATGACTGCTGCGTGAACGACCGGAAGCTCCCGCACTGCGGGAAGTGCCCGGATCTCATGTGCGAGCGGTTCACCCGGTTCAAGGACCCGGATATGAGCGATGCCGAAGCGGCGGCCGGCCTTGCCGCAATGGAGCGGGAACTCCGGGGCCGGAAATAGGGTATCCGCAAAAGAGCATTTTCTCTTTTCAGGTACAGTAGAGGTTCCGGACCAGCTGCATGACGCCCATACCCTTTTCCGTCTGGGTATACAGCCCCGAGGTCCCGGATTTCACAATAAGGCCAGCCTCCACAAGTCTGGTTACATGGAACAGCAGGTGACCCCCCTTGTATCCCGTGAGGGTGCTCAGCTCGGAATACGACATATTCCCCCCGGAAAGTCCTTTCAGGATGGCAAACCGGATCGGATGCGAGAGCGGTTCGATCAGAGTAGAGATTACCTCCTCATCGGGAAGATCCGTAATAGACAGATCCGTCCTTTTCCGCTGGAGTACCTGCCGTACCGATGAGAGGCGGCCGACTGCCTGCATCAGGGTATCCCGTTCCCGGACATAGGTGTCAAAGCAACTCCTGCAGGGTTCCCGGCCAAGTTCGGGATACCGGATGATCAGGCTTTCATCCCGGTGGATCTGGGCGGCAATGTACTGTTCGGCCTCGTCAGGATCCATCCGTTCCGCAGATTCCCTGAGCCGGGAGAGAAAGAACTCGATGCAGTCGGACCGGTTATACAGCGTGCAGTCCTTCGGGCAGACTGTCTCGAACTCGCTGTGGGCAGTCGATACGACCAGTTCAAGCAGGAGACGCTGGTATCCCTGCCCGAGCTGCTGGCGCATGGCCTCGATCCGCTCTTCGATCACAAGCGACTGGAACGACCGGAGCTCGGCCATGATGGTTTCGCCGGTCTCTTTCTGGCCGGCCTGGAGTTCCCGGAGGGTCTTTTCGATCCGGACGATCCGCTCCTCGATCTCATCTTTCCGCATGATACGCTTCCCGCAGGTATACTGGAATTACCTGATATTATATTTTGTTTTTCCGCCAACTCCGCAGTATGATAAAACAAGGATCACAGGATACCCGGCGGCCTGTTTCGCCGGCACGTAAGAAGGAGATCCGTGCACGCTGCGGTTTTTGCTGCAGCAGCTGTGCAGCGTATAAAGAGAACGCGAGGACTGATGAGGACAGAAAGATGGCAAGCGAAGGATGGCAGAAACTCTACGGGCTTGCCATACCCCCATCAGCGATGTGCTGCGACGGGTGTCTTGAACCCGATGAGAACCACCCGCACAGGATTGGCAGGGACTGCCCTCTCCGTACCTGCGTCCTCAAAAAAGGGATCGCCCACTGCGGGGAGTGCGGTACTTTTCCCTGCGACTTAATAGAAAAGCACATGGCCTCCGTGGAAACGGCAGTACCCCGGGCCCGTGAGATCATGACTGCGGATGAGTTCCCCCGGTTTGTCGATCCCTATCTCTGCCGGGAATTCCTGAACGCGGGAAAACGGTAACGCATACGGTAAAGACCATGTATGCAGCAGATCTGGTGACCTCATGGAGTATACCATTTAAAAAAAGTGAGGGATACCTTCCTGCCAGCGGAGAGCTTTCCGCAAAAACCACTGGCTCTTCCTGTTATGGCATCTGCATGACAAAGAACGTGTACCCGTAGTAGCGTTTGTATTTCAGGTACATCTCTGCCTCATGCTCCAGGGAATCGAGGAGGGCTGCATCGCCAGGATCCGATCCGTGCGTCTTTTTCAGTT
>JBAYMI010000144.1:0-6138 GCA_041663625.1 Methanoregula sp. | reverse complement strand
TATGATTAAATGCATTATGGTTGCAATGCCGATGGTATGGGGGGGAATAAAAAACGGGAATTCGATCCCCTCATCATTCATATAACCAGAAAGATAAATCATAGATCCAAAAATATCGTGTGAATATATAATTACAGATGTCATTCTTTTTACAATCACATGCACGGAAGTGCTGTGGTAGGAGAAATGGATGGATGTGAAACGAGGAGCATTGGCCCGCCAGACGGCGCCGTTCAGACTCCCGGTTCTCTTACCTCCGGAAACGACCGGCTGAGGCCGGCATGAGGGGGAAGGTCCGGGATCCCTGTACGCTCGTCACGGGTATGGTGCTCTTTTGAGGTAACGAATGAAGACCACCAGCCATACCTGTGAGGTGATAGGATGGAATCCGACAGGGAGAATTCCTGTTCAGAAGATACCAATACAGAATCGCGGCTCGTGGAGCGCCGGACCGGCCTCCGCGGCCTGGGCATCGGATCGATCCGGCCCCCGAAAAACGCAGTCCGGAAAAATACCTGCGATGACCTGCGCGAACGCGATCCCGAGATACCGTACCTGAAATTCGAAAAAGGACTTCGCGACCTTGTCTGCTCGCTGATGGAGCGGCAGGACCGGATGAATGAAGAACTGTTGCAGAGGCTTATCGATCTCCAGTACCGGATGGACGACCACGAAACCGGCCCTGCGGTAAAAGCAAAGAAGCAGACCAGCACTCCGGAGGCTCCGTAATGAAAATTTCCCTTGCGGTGATGCCGGATACCCGGGGAATGCCTGCGCATAGCGGGAACGTGTCCGTGCGCCTGCCCGGAAGACTGATGAAAAAGCTTGACGGCTTTGAGAGGAAGATCGCAGCGTTCCCGCAGCGGCGGTGGTTGTGATGGATCGCGTACGCTCGAATGAGGAGTGGGAGATCCCGCTCTTCCTCCTTCCCCACGCTATCGCCCGACAGATCCGGAAGACCGGCGATAAAATCTACCGGATCAGCGTGAAGCGGACGCACTGGCACCACTACCATGTCTCGGTCCGGACCCGGACCCTGCCCAAAGAACTTGCACCGGGCCGCGGGACTCTTGTCCTGCCTGAAGCCCGCCCGGTACCCGGAGACCGGGAGATGCCGGGAGGAGCCGGATCCGTATGACCCGCGGACGCCCGCCCGGCCAGGCATTGAAAGAGGCAAAGGTCATCGCGCTGAGGCAGGGGAAGCTTTGCGAGAACACGAAGGGGCGGCGCGGGCTCCTGTACGATTTCGCCATCCACCTTGCGCTCGCGCTCATCTACATCCGGGTCAAACGGATCAAACGGGAAGCGCGCACCATCGAGGATATCATCGATGCCTGCGCTTCCGACATCGCCCGGATCCGCCGTGTCCCGCCGACCGCGGGCCTGGTCCGCGAGCTCTGGGTGCGATCCCCCAAGGGCGAGTGGCGTTTCTTCATTGTCCTCGATGACCGGATTGCCGAGATCCCACCGGAGTCCATGCCGGAGAACGCCAGGAGCCGGCCCCTTCGGGAAAACGCCCCGGGGCCTGACCAGTCTTCGGTCACCCGGGTGTTCCCTGTCCGGAGGGAAGGATTTGTCTGCCCCTTTACCGTGCCGTCGCCGGGATCATGAGGGGAATGGCACCCCCTTTTTTCGGGGTTTTCGGGGTATGGGAAAGATACAATCCTCATAGAAATTATCTGCCCGCAAAACGCTCCGTTTTGCAATCGGAGCCCTATTTGAAAAGCGGGTTTTCTGATAGTCACGTTTTTTGGCGAATTATAGAGTACTGTTTTTGAGATACGGTCAAATTGGGTATATTTTGTGCATATGAATACCATTTTGGGCTCTGAAAATCGCCTAATTGTTGCCTTTTGGTTGATCCGGGAGCCGGGATCCCGGGGAAAAGGCTGGCCGGGGAAATGGCGGGGGGATATTCCGGAGCGTGGGTGTTTACCGCACAATAAAAACCAGACCTACATCTCCACCCGCGTCACGACGCCGTGGATCTTATCGGGAGGCAGCTTGTAGAACTGCACGACCGAGGGAGAGAGGCGTTTGATCGCTGCAAAGATACGCCAGACCAGGTGCGTTGTCACGATATCCTCCATGCCATAGAAGATCGTTTTCTCATCGATCTCCGCTTCTTTCAGAATACTCCCGATATCGACAATCTCCATGTAGCCGAGATAGATCTCGAAGATCGAGAAGCCGTTTGCAAGTTCGCGGGTCACCCCCCAGGTCACCCCGAACGGCTGCTCGGTCCTGATGATCGAGATGACGATGTTGTCTTCATAGATGATAGTATTGTTAAACATGATCCGGGGGACATACTGTGGCAGGTTCCGGAAGTCCCGGGCAAAGAACAAAGCAGTGCCGGAGATCCTGTTCACTGAAGGGTAGACCTCATTGAATTGTACCAGGAAATCGTCGAGAGGAACCGAGTGTAATGCAGCCCTGAGTTTCTCCTGGCCTTTCACGTAGATCATGATGACAGAGAACGGGATGAGGGCTATCAGCAGGGACCAGTATCCCCCGCTCGGAATCTTGTGGAAGTTGGCCAGCAGGAATACTGCCGTGATCCCGAGAATGGCAACTGCGATCAGCGACTTCACCATCTCCCCGCGAAGGATGAGGATCCACGCGATCAGGATGCCGGTGATCGTCATGGTCCCGCAGACGGCAAGACCGTAGGCGAGCGTGAGGTTAGCGGAAGATCGGAAGATCAGGATAACAAAGAGGACCGCAACGAGCAGCGCCCAGTTCACGACCCCGATATAGATCTGGGAGCGGAGCAGCGGCGAGGTATAATCAATCCGCAACAGCGGCAGAATGCGGGTGGTGATACCCTGGTACACGATGGAAAAGATCCCGGAGATCATGGCCTGCGAAGCAATGATTGTCGCCGCGATGCTCAGCAGCAGGAAGGGGATATACAGGATTCGGAACTGCGAGAAGATCATCTCGAAGAGGATATTGTGGGCTTCGGGATGCATCATGAGGAATGCGCCCTGGCCGAGATAGTTCACCGACAGGGCGACAAAGACGATATACCATGCCCTGACTATCGGCTTCCTGCCCAGGTGCCCCATGTCCGCGTACAGCGCCTCGCCTCCGGTCGCAACGAGGATGACCGATGAGAGGATCAAAAATCCTTCCAGCCCGTGCGAGAGTAAGTAATTGATCCCGTACATCGGGTTGATCGCCAGCAGTACCTGCGGTGCGGCCCAGACGGCGACGAGACCCGCACCGGCGAGTGCGGCGAACCAGAGGATCATGACCGGCCCGAACGCCCATGCTACCCGTTCGCTTCCCTTAGCCTGGATGGCAAAGAGACCGATCGCAATGATACCCGCGATGAGCATGAGCGTCATCTGGGGCGTTGTTTCAAAACCGGGGATGAGGGTGATGCCTTCAACAGCAGAGAGCATGCTGATCGCCGGAGTGATTACGCCATCGCCAATGAAGAGGGCAATGCCGACAATGGCGAGAAGTGAGACAAAGGCGACCTGGTTGCCGGATTTCAGCATTGGAAGCAGGATCTCCTTGAGCACGATTGTCCCGCCTTCACCTTTCCGCCCGAGATGCATCGCGAGATAAGTGTACTGGACCGTGACGAGCAGGGTGAGGGTCCAGAGGATCAGCGATACGATGCCCATGATGTTCTGCGGTGTTGGCGGGATGAGAAAAAAGATGGCAGTGAACGCGTAAATCGGGCTGGTCCCGATATCGCCAAAGACCAGTCCCATGGACTTGACGACACCCTTCAGGGAACCGGATGTGTGCGTCATTTCGGTGTCTCCGTTCTCTCAGGTGCTATAATATATCACGATCCCGTTCTTCCTATCAAACGGCTGTTTCCATAGTTTCATTATTAGATGCATGGAAGAAACTTTCTCTCAATGAATAGTGTCGAAAATAAACCGGGAAAATAATGTCCCACGTCCCGGCGCCCGCACATTTAAATATACACTCTGACAGGTTGATGTATGGCAGACATGGGAACGCTCATATGGCCGGTACGGCGAAGGGCAGATTTCCTCCGTATTGTCACCTATATCGCGGTAGCGACGATCCTGGTTTTCGTCCTCGACGTCATCACGCCCCTCGGTGTGATGATCTGGATCCTCTATTTCATCCCCCTGTTCCTGACGGTGTACCTCAGCTGGAAATCCGCGCCTCACGTGATGACCGGGGCATTCATCTTCCTGATGGCAGCAAGTCTTTTCCTTTCGCCGCGGGACATTTCGTTGGAACTCGCACTCCTCAACCGGATATTCTTCGCGCTGATCCTGATCATCGCCTCGTTATTCATCAGGGATTACATAGCGAACGTGGAGGATCTTGCGCTAAGTGAAGGGCGGCACCGGAATCTCATCGAGCTGCTGCCGGAAGGGGTCATCGTGTGCAAGCACGGGAAGATCGCGTACATAAATCCTTTCGGTACCCGGCTTTTCGGTGCCGATCGGCCGGAAAACCTGATCGGCCACGATATGATCGATATGATTGATTCGGGGTCACGGGAGGAATTCCGAACGAGGACGGTCCAGGCAGCCATTGGGGCACAGATGGATATTGACACTATCCGGATTGTCAGGAAAGACGGGAGTGGCGCTGCGGTTGGTGTATCTCTTGCTGCAGTGTCCTGGGACAAAGAACCCGCAGTGCAGATTATCATGAGAACTACTTCATGAGATCTTAAAGAGATCAACGGGATGGCACACATTACGCTGAACGACCTGGATGGGATTCCCGTGCCCGCAGTCCACGATACGATGCACACGGTCCGGACCGATCGATGGTGTCAGGAGGGGCTTCGGGGGTAGGAGGCGGGGGTCGTCGGAGTGATCCCAGCTCCCTTTTTTTGGGGTGGGAGACTTACACCCCTCCTGAAAAATAACTGCCCTTAAAACGCTCCGTTTGGCGATCGGGGCACGATTTGAAAGGTCGGTTTTTCGATAGTCGCGTTTTTTGGCGAATTATAGCCTGGTGTTTTTGATATACGGTCAGATTGGGGCTATTTTGTGCATCTGAATGTCATTTCAGGCTCTGAAAATCGCCTAATTGTTGCCTTTTGGATGATCTCCGGGCCCGGATCCTGGGGAAAAGGCTGGCCGGGGAAATGGCGGGGGACTCGTCGAGGGGGTGATCCATAAATTAATAAATAACACCATCCTATTGACTGACCAGTCAATTTACGTTGGTGTTCCTGATGTTATACCGGACCGTTCCCAAGACCGGCGACAAACTCTCTATTCTCGGCTTCGGCTGCATGCGCCTCCCGTCCATCCGGACCGGGGGCGTGGATGATGAGCGGGCGATCCGCCAGATCCGTCACGCGATCGACAATGGTGTCAACTATCTTGATACTGCGCCTGTCTACCATTTCGGGAAGAGCGAGCAGGTGCTGGGCCGGGCGCTGGCAGACGGCTACCGGGAGAAGGTACGGATCGCGACCAAGCTCCCCCACTGGGAAGTCTTCGAGCGGGAGGACATGGACCGGATCTTAAACGGCCAGCTCGCGATCCTCAAGACAGATCATATCGATTACTACCTTCTTCACAGCCTTGCCGGTAAGAGCTTTAAGATTATGCGGGACCTGGGGGTCCTTGAGTTTCTCGATTCCGCAAAGAAGGATGGCAGGATCGTGAATGCCGGCTTCTCCTTCCATGGCCGGCTGGAGGAGTTCAAAGAGATCGTGGACGCGTACGACTGGCAGTTCTGCCAGATCCAGTACAATTACCTTGACGAGAAGAACCAGGCCGGGACCGAGGGTCTGAAGTACGCGGCCTCAAAGGGCCTTGCAGTCATGATCATGGAACCGCTCCGGGGCGGCAACCTTGCCGGCCGGATGCCGGAGACGATCCGGAAGATGTGGGACGAGGCGTCGGTGAAGCGCTCGCCCGCTGAATGGGGCCTGCGCTGGGTCTGGGATCACCCGGAAGTAACGGTCGTCCTCTCCGGCATGAACGACGAAGCCCACATCGATGAGAACCTGCGGGCAGCGGGTTCGGCGCTGCCGGGTTCGCTCACGGAGGATGAGCGGGCGCTGATCGGCCGGGTGCGGGACGAGTACCGCCGGCTGATGAAGGTCGGGTGCACGGGCTGCGGGTACTGCATGCCCTGCCCGGCCGGTGTCGACATCCCCGGCTGCTTTGC
>JBAYMI010000143.1:0-6150 GCA_041663625.1 Methanoregula sp. | reverse complement strand
TCGCTCATTGTGGACAGCCGGGGGTTGTCCCGAAAAGAAGAGAACGGGTTCACCAAGCGACGTACTTCGTTGAACCCGGTCCCGCCCGCAGGCATGAGATTGTTATCTTCTGATCCTATGAAGTTTTTCCCATGCCTTTCGAGCGAAGCGTATGGAAAAAACGGAGGAAAACAAATGCAACTACGAAAAGTTGGCGTCGTCCTGCTGGCACTGTTGCTGGCAGCGATGGCGATGGTACCGATGGTGAGTGCTGAATCAAATACAGTTTCTGAAAAAAAGATAGTGTCTGATTCACTCAGTGCAGATGAAAAGATTAAAATTACACCAGAAGAACAGAAATTCGTCCTTATTGCAATCGAAGCAAGTGATCTTTCCGCGGAGGAAAAAGAAGCACTGGTAAAAAAACTGAAAGATATCTGGTCGAACAATTCGACTCTTTCGGAAAAAGAACTGCAGACTGTAATTCATGAAGTATCATTAATCGTTTTCGATTACTATGATATTGATACATCAGACGTTGCCCTTAAATGGGGAGGTGCCGACGGGTATAATCCTGATGGAACCCATAATGCACTCGCAGAAATCGCAGGACAGAAAATGGGACTCTCTTCAACATATACCTACATCCTCAATGAGAATTCTAAAGTGCCTGATACGTGGGGTGCAGGACAGACGGACCAGCACTATAGCTGGGGTGGTGCACCATACCAGTGTCTCTATTATGCAAGCAGCGCTCGAGATTTCATACAAAGCGGGGATTTATCAAATGGATATCGTGTTCTGGCGTACTCAATGCATTTCATGGATGATGTAGCTAACCCGTGGCACACCCAACCATTATGGTCACAGGGAAATCACAATGCTTACGAATTTGATTTTGTTCAGATGAATTTTGGCACGATGTTTAAACCCACACTTCAGGGTACATCATCGTACTGGAACTACTATATCACCAATCCGCAAACAAGTGCAAACAGTATGGCCAGTACCTCAAGCGGGTATTATAGTTATATCAATAATAAAATCAATAGTGATCCCACCGGCTGGAAAAATGATTATTGGGTACAGGAAGATACGAAGACCCTTCTAAAAGAGGCATTACGGTATAATGAGGGCCTGATTGACTATGCAACGCGGTAAAACCAAAACCTTTTTTGATGTGAATCTATGAAAAATGTCCCACTTTCACCCAAAATCGTTATCCCTTTGATATTGACGTGTCTAGTTTATTGGTTTTTCCTGATGAGTTCACAATTCGTCTTGGCAAATCTGGTTGTCGTACTGGGGATCACAGGTACTGGGATAATCACATTCCGGATATACAAAACGGAACAGAATCTAAAAAAAATTACCCTCAGCCTGCTTCTCGGTATCGCGGCCATTGGTATCATATATGGAATTGTGCTCATTGGTGCAGCAATACCTGAAAACCATCCCGGCTATTATGGTTATAAAATTTCAGTACAGGGTTTGCAGAACTATGAAGGAGGAATCATTACCACCATTCTGATCCCGATCCCGATGGCGGACGGGAGACCTGTTTTTTCTGATGATGAATTACTGAATAAAACTTTCAATAACTGGACTTCCACTCTTGTTAATACAAATGATGGGAAAATGATTGCTTTCCAGACAAATGACCGATCGCTGACAGATATTGATGCAGGCTTCTATAAGTGGGATACGGAGACTACAGCAATCCGGCTGGATCTCAATGAAGTTCTCTCTCCCCGAATGAACGATTCCGTAACGAAATATACGCGATGGATTGGAAATAACTCCCGGATTGATGGATATAGTACCATCGTGTATGTTGATGATACGATCCGTGCCAACCATCACATGACGGATAATTCCATTATTTTCAATCTCGAATTCAATGCGGGAGGAGGATTAATTAACGGAATATCCAGAGATCTTTATCAGATATTTATCCAGGAAAAAATTCCAGAAGGGGTATCAGGCCCGGTCCTCGTGAGGACACAAATTGGTAAAAAAGTTAAGGGATTTTGGGAACCATCTCTGAAATAATGTCCAGAGATGAGGAAGATGAGTGTTAAAAATCCCAACCCTTGCCCCGGCAGGGGTCCGGTGTGGGGGAGATCATATCCGGCTCTGGCAATTAAACAACGGTGTGGTTGTAGGAGCAGCCCCTAACGATTCCCTCCTTACGGATCTGAATGGTTGAACTCATCGGGGACGATCGGTTCAAGAAGATCTACCGGGAGTGGATCCGCAAACCCCTAGCGATCGCGGCGTTTGGCTCCTGCCGGCAATCGCAAAAAGTCATCTGATTCTGGTAATTCTATTTGCGTTTTGTCACCCGACAATTCTCCTTTTTTTCAATATTCCGTTTCTTGTGTTACTTGCATGCAGGGAATTTGGCGATAAGAAATAATGAGACCGTTCCATACGGGTAAACCATGATATATTATATAAAATGCAAAATTAACAGATTACTATGGAATTTCACCGGTCGATCTGGCTGCCCCCGCTGATTGCCGTTGCGATACTCCTGGCATATTATGTCCTTGTCGGTGAAACCGGTTTTCCCAACCGTACGTTTCTCTTACTGTTCCTGCTCGTGGCATTCGCTGTCATGGCCGTCATCACTCCCCTGCCATTATTTATCCGAAAAGAATCCGGTCTTTCCCTTTGGTATCCACTGGCTCTTGCTTTCTTCTGTGCTCTCATACTGCTGGGCCGGTTCTTCCTTGCGGGATCCATTGAAACCTACGGGGGCAGGGAGTTTCCTCACTTTGAATATCGGTTCCCGTTGCTGGGGAATATTCTCGACATTGTCGTGATCTCCCTCGGTATGAGAAAAATTGCCTATTTCCCGCCGGGTTATGAAGTCATCCTCTGGGCCGGCCTGTTTATCGAGATTGTCCTGGTCTCGGCGATCATATATATAGCGGCCTCTTGGCTGATCCGACAGGAGTGACGTCACGGCTCCCCGGGCGTGGTGCCAGTGCTGCTGCTGTCTGCAGTCATTGCCCTTCCCGTCCATTTACTGCAATGTCCGGCATCCGGCAACGTGTCCGGTTATTTCGGGCCCCATTCCGCACGCAGGGTATTTTCCGGATCGGCAAACCGTATTTCAGCGCCGGACCGGCCAGCATTAATCACGATGCCATTGAGAAAGTCGATCGTGGTCAGGGTTGTGCCACAGGCACTGGCAAGGACCGGCAGGATGGTGACATCGTGAGCAACCACAACCAGCAGATCGGTATCCTCAATGCCCGGGAATGATACGAGTTTCCGGAGTAATCCGTTGCTGTACCTGTGCGGGTTGTGGAGGGTATGTTCGGGAATCTCCCCGCTGAGCCATTGCCGCATCAGGGTGTGCCAGCCCAACTCTTCCCAGAGTGCACTGAAATTGCCAGGATCAACAATAACACTCTCAACGTCCGGGAGAATTCCGAGATCCCGTGTATTGTCCGGAGAGGAAAATCCCCGCCGGATAGATTCGGCAGTCATACGGCAGCGCCGGGGCGCGGTGTGCCCGAGGAGGAGGGGTTTGTCCGGGACGATCGTTTTGAGTTTCCTGCCGAATTCCTCTGCATGGACGATCCCTTCCGGCGTTATTGGAACGTCCTCGTGCAGTCCGTCAGGGATACACCGGAGCGATTCCCGTACCGAATGCCGGATCAGGAGAATGGTCCTGCCGGTCCCCCGGTGTTTTTTCAGAAGTTCCAGGATATAATCGCCGTGGTTCATTTCACACTACAGATAACAGCCGTAATCGTACTAATGATTGATGGTCCATGCCGGATTTTTGTTGTGAGTCAAAGGGATCGTCACGCCCTTTGCCACATAGTGCCCGGAATTTCCGGCCCGGGATCTTCTCATGGGGGTTGTGCTGGTGATGGAGCATACCGGGGGTCGCGATCTTTTTTCCGCTGATGGGCCGGGTTCCGTTGAGCGCGGGGTTTATGCATCCGGTAAGGATGGGGAGGCGGGTGGCTATTCGGCCCAGGCTTGCGTTGGCGAATGGAGATTTACTGTCGTAGATCACGCACAGTCCAAGGCACTCCATGCCCCCGGATTACTCTTCCAGACGATCGCGATCCGGATCAACTCAAAGCACATTCAGCATCCCGCACAACCAGAAATGATTCGCATCACGGCGTTCGCTCACCAGCCGGCAACCAAAAAATAGAGATGGATTATATTTTCTTGGTGTCATGTGCAAGGGCATCATCAGTCCCGCCCCGCTTCCAGACCTCGCCGCCATCAATGACAAAGTCCGACCCGGTGACAAAAGCGGATTCATCAGATGCAAGGAACAGGACCGGATAGGCAAGATCAATGGGCTCTCCCACGCGACCGACAAGATTGGACTCCCCAAACATGGCAAGAAGTTCCTCTTTGGTTCTTCCGGCCTCCGCGGCCTTCTGGAAGGCCACATCCTGGATTGCGGTTCTTACAAACCCGGGAAATACCGCATTAACACGGATATTGTCTTTTGCCAGCTCAACGGCAGCCACATGGGAGAAGGCTGCCACGGCGCCCTTGCTTGTGCAATAAGCACTATTCATCGCGCTTGGCACGTAGACAATATTGGAGGAGATATTGATGATGGACCCGCCCTGTTTCCCGTTTCGTTTCATGGCCGGGACCGCGGTCTTTACCCCAAGGAAAACGCTCTCCACATTCGTGGCCATGACATTGCGCCATTCGGGAATAGTTGTCTCAAGGATGGGCTTTAAGAAACCGATGCCGGCATTGTTCACGAGCACATCGAGCCTCTTGTAGGTTTTCAATGTATAGTCGATAATTCCCTGCCAGGATGCTTCATCGGATACATCAAGCCGGAAAAATGATGCAATGCCACCCTGGGCCGTTATTCCGTTCACGACAAGAGCGCCCTGTTCTTCCCGGCGTGCGGCAATGATGACGCTTGCCCCTTCACGGGCGAAGAGTTCCGCGATACCTCTCCCTATCCCGGAGGTTGAGCCGGTCACCAGGCAGACTTTGCCCTCCAGACGTCCACGAGTTACCATGGAGTATCGTTTATTATTCCGGGGTTTATTTTTTTATATACGGAGCCGGTGATGAAGCCGGGGACCGCCAACGGGGCTGATGGGGAGAGAGGGGAGAGGGGTGAGGTGGATGAGGGCATAGTTTTACCCCAACTCTACGGCATTTCACGGTGGCCCGTGATTGTGGTTGAGGGGCACTCCATCCGCCAGCGATCGCCATACCAGGCACTGCCCGTGAAAAATGCTGAAGGTAATAACCTGTGAACTCGTTCAGGTTTAATCCTGGAAAGGATTGTAGATGGTAAGGCCCGGGACCTGGCGAAAATCGTTCTCGTTCCGGGTAACGAGCGTTGCATCCAGAGAAAGGGCCGATGCTGCGATAACTGCATCGGGAAGTGAGATGGCAACAAGGGTTCGTAGTTCGATCGTCTTGTCCGCAAGGGTATCCGTGAGGGGCAGACACTGGGCACAGTCCAGAAGATGCCGGGCTTTATCGAGTCCTTCAGGAGTGTGATCTTTCCAGCCAAGAAGCTCGATCCGGGTAATGATGGAAATGTTGAAGGATTCCTGGAGGATCCGGTCGATTACCGGTTTTTCATTGTCCGGAATTGCTCCCGCCAGGTAATAAATGAGAATATTCGTATCGATAAGATAAGACGTCATCCGCGGTTCCACTCGCCCCGGAGTGCCCGCGCTACGTCAAGGGGATTTTTGATCCTGTCGCGGTATATCCCGTAATACTCCTGCGGGTTGCAGGGGGTGAGCCGCGGCTTTTTGACCTGCAGTGTCCGCTCCCAGAGTTCAACGGGAACGATGACGCTTTTTTTGTGGCCGTTTGCGTCATACACGTACTGGACTTCGTTCATTGTATTACCATTATTCCCGCGGGAGAATATAGTTTTCCCGGACGGTGCTGTCGGCCGCTGCGTGTTGTTGTCTCGCCCGCGGGATCTTCTCATGGGGGTTGTGCGGGTGAGGGGGCGTGCCGGGGTCGCCCCCGGTGCTGATTACGCGGTTCCGACACTGGACGTAGTATTGATATCAAGGTACTGGCCGGTCCGCGTATCGTACTCCGGCCAGTTCACGTTCGTCCCGCCGTTCGGGCTGCCGGTCTTCGCAAATTGTGTCCAGTAGTCCATCATCGTATCCGACACCTTGTTGCTCG
>JBAYMI010000142.1:0-6171 GCA_041663625.1 Methanoregula sp. | reverse complement strand
TCTGCAGGAAATCCATGAACTCCTTGCTGAATCCTTCTGCACCTTTGCCAAGGGTCGAGACTCCGCCCCCGATTATTTTTTCTGCATCGCCACGAACTTTGTCAACCATCAGAGATCACCAGATACTATCCTGAAACGGTTCGCTCCGTCTCATAAGGGAACGATAGATGTTGATCCTGATTATTGTTTGGGCGAGGGGGGATATGCGGTGAATTTTCCGGGAAAAAATAAAAAAGCAAAAGGGATTGTTGCGGCTTTTATATGAGCGGGTCGGGCTGGTTATCTCCCAGCGAGGGGAGCTTTGTAGGCTTGATCAGCACCGGTTCGCTGCCCTGCCGTATCTTCTCGATGATGAGTTCCTTGCCTTTCGCGGTCATGGCGAAGATGGGAATTGCAATGCCGGCCTGCACGAGTGCCTTGTGGCCGGCGGCCTCGCGGATTGTCTTTGAAGCACAGGAGGTTACGAGATCGGATGCGGATACCAGCTGGTCTGCCTCTTCTCCGGTAAGCCCGGTGACGTGAACGCCGAAGATAAGTGTATCCGGGTGGATCCTCCGGATGGTCTCTGCGGCTTCCGGCCTTGCGACCGTGACCGCGATTTTCCGGAACCCTTTGCCGGCAGCGAGGGCAACGCCGGCAACCGCGTCCATTGTTGCATGTGCCCGGTCAAGGACATATCCACCGTCTTTTTCGATACGGTCCATGACCTGCGGGTAGGGACAGGTTGAGAAGAGACCGGACATCCTGCCGCCAATGCCCTGCGCCATTGCGGGCTTTGTGACAACAACCGTGCCGGCCCCGTCGCATGCGAGGACTGCGGCATCAATAATGCCGGACGTAAGGCCAAAACTCAGCAGTTCCGAAGCACCGAACCCGACAAATTCCCGGTTGTCGAGGACTTCTCTGTCGGGCGTGCACATGCCGAATGCTTTTATCCGGTGCTCGATGTTCGCCTTCACGGAATCTCTGGTAATATCCGGTATCGGGTACGCGAACCGTTTGGCCAGCGGGCAGTCCTTGATCTGCGCCTCTCCGACTTCCACAACCTTTCCATTCCGAATCACGATCCGGCATCGTCCGATCGCTTCGATGATGTGCTCGTCCTTGTCGTGCGCCATAAATTCGTTCTCATGAGAGTTTACGGTTTGATACATAATGATATTCCCTGTGGCTGCATGCCAATCCGTTATGCATATCACGCCATGGAGTGAATGATGAACATGAATTCCGCATCGCGCCTGGGGGAGATAGATTCTGTCCGCGGGATTGCGATCCTCATGATGATCGTCTTCCACACGGTCTTCGATCTCAGTTTTTTTGCGATCTATCCGGTTGATGTCGCCACCGGTTTCTGGCGGTATTTTGCGTACGCGACCGCGTCGCTCTTCCTCCTGATCGTGGGAATCTCGCTCGTTGTCAGCCACGCCCGGGCCAGCGCACGGTTGTCCGGATTTCCTCTTGCAAAAAAATTTATTCTTCGCGGTGCGGGAATTTTTTCTCTCGGGCTTCTTGTCACGCTCGCGACATGGCTGTACATCCCAACCGGGTTCATCCTCTTTGGCATCCTGCACCTGATCGGTGTTTCAGTGATGCTCTCGCCCCTCTTCTTCCGGTTAAAAAAATATAATCTCCTGGCCGGGCTCGCGTGCATTGCCATCGGCCTGTTCGTCATTCCCACCATCAACCCGGTAACCGTTCCGCTTCCGGATATCGCGGCGCTCCTGCTCCTCCCGCTCGGCCTCCACTCCGCCGCGTTCTGGTCCGTTGATTATACTCCCCTCTTCCCGTGGTTTGGTATGGTGCTGGCCGGTCTTGGGATTGGCGAATACCTGTACGGGAATGGCGTGCGCCACTTCACGATGCCCCGCCTTCCGGATTATTTTATCCAGCCGCTCTCGTTCCTCGGCCGGCATTCTCTCCTGGTCTACCTTGTGCACCAGCCGGTTATCATTCTCCTGCTCGCCGCGGTCACCGGAACAAGCGTGCTCTAGTCCCCCTCGTACGTGTGCATCGGATCACCATTTTTTTCCCCCGCCCGGAAGACTAGTACTATTCTGAGCCCGTTTTAACCCCCGTTTGCCAATCCGGCGATCATGTTTTTTTTCTGCACGGGAAATTGTGTCCACGCACCTGGAAAAATCGGAGTAATTGGATTATTTTTTGAAAATAAGGGTATTTTGGGAATATCAGGCCTGCATAATAGCGGGCTTGCAGCGCCCCCTTTTTCCGGACAGAGTTCAGGACGTTTGAAAAAAAAGACTGTCCGGAAGCCGCTATGACCGTTTTAGAAGGGGTCACGTCGGAGAAAGGGGTATTCTCACAGATCCAGGCATCTTCACTGGTTCTCCGACGTAAAATCCCCCTCAATTTCCACCCCCGTTACAGGCAGTCTCCGAAGGAAATTCTTAACCGGGGTAGTTGGCAGACCCGGGTATTCCGGAAAATCCCCGGGACCCTCCCTCCCCCCAAGGCTACGGGGTCAGGAAAAAGGGGGGATGAGACCCCGATCTTCACGTAAAATACCCGGTTTGCCGAAAGGAGCATTTTTAGAAAACGCTGTAAAACGCCCGGATCCCGTCCGGGGCATATTCGGCGTCCATTCTGCCAGAGAGTCCAGAATTGGCGTTTTTAAGATCTGGGTGAGTTTTCCATCCGGGGCAGTGCATACAGGGGATCGGTGCGGGCCGGAAAAAAAGTCCCGCCAAACGCTGCTATGAGGCTCCGGAGGGCATTATATGCACCCCGATTTATGGTCCTTTTGGCGATCGGGGCCTTCCGCGGGGCCGGATTACCGTCGGTACTATGGTTCTCCGACGGTGACTGGCGGTGAGGGAATACTCTCCTGGTGAGGGTGTCACTGCGATTATTTCCGGAAAAATTTTCCGGAAAAATTTTTGAAATGATTTTTCGTCCGGAAAAAAATTCCGGTTTTTTCTGCGTACTTTCCTGCTCTGTTGAAAACATTTTTGCAGAAAAGATCACCCTCCTCTTGCGCCACCAGTCCCCCGTGGGGGACAGGAAGCATTACGATGCCACCTGAATATACTACCAACTCATCACGATTGTAAAATTATTCCGGTAATGCAGCGGCATCGCAATGCGGGGGATGCCCACGCGGCGGGGGCAGATCCGAAGGCGGAGCCCCCAAGAGCGTTACAAAGATCAAATGATTCCTGCAGAATATCATTTTTTTAAAATTGCTCTTTTGAAATCCTCGTTCGCAAAGATGGGGGCTGATCCCCCCCTACCCCTTAGGGATAACTGCCTCCGACCAAAAAGGGCGCCCCGTGGCGGATCAGTGCCTCTCCACAATTTGAAAACAATGTATTGAACCACCGTGCCTATGAGATGCCCTGAGGCGGCGGGTCATCCCCAGATTAGATTCTCACCCTTTTCATGATCCGGGTGCGAGCCGGGAATTCCTGTGCGTTTCTCCAGAGCATCAAAAATAAACCAGATACATCCGCACTGCACATTTTCTCCCGCATACCTTGTCCCCCCGGTTTAGTAAGCAGGAATTGCCCACCCAAAACTACATTTTTCCCGGACACTTATGCATCTGAATATATCTCATGTCACACCTGTCCCGACTCCTCCCGATCATTCTCCTCATCAGTCTCATCCTCATTACCGGTTGCACCACACTCCCTGATGGAAAAAATCCGGATATGAACGCATCGCAGACCCCCGGGATGACCGCAGCATCCTATGCGGCCACGCTCAACCAGCCGGATGCACAATCCGGATTCATCAAAATGGATACTGATATCTACAATATCGGCGAGGTTGTTGAATTCACGGTTACGAATGACGGATCCGGCCCGCTTTCGTGTGCGGGCAATCAGCCATCGTTCTCGGTAACATTCCAGACAACCAGTGGGAAGTGGGCAACGCGTATGGGGTTAGAACAGCCCAATGAAACGGAGATGTCCTCGCTTGCGCCCGGGAATTCCACGCAGGTGTACCGTTTTGTAACAGAAGGATGGGACCCGGGTCGGTACCGGATAGTGCACGACTGCGGGATTGAACGTGAGATCCTGATCCGGGCACTCCCGGCTGCAACTCCGGCACCTGCCGCCTGCCCCCCGGTCAATGCGACCGCTTCGGCATCGTGGATTGAGATTGATCCTCCCGGCGACCAGTACGCGGCCCGCCCGTTCACCATCCAGGGTACGACAAACCTCCCCGCCGGGCAGGAACTGGACTACGTGATCTTCTCTGTCGAGTCAGGAGTAACGGATCCCGCGCTCACGAATGAGGGATCGTTCGTCACCTCCGTGGAGGAAGGAACCTGCGGAACCAATACGTGGAGCGCAACAGGCGAGATCCAGGCAACCGGTGATTTCTTCATCTGGATTTCGGATACCGGCCGTAACACCACCGCGATCAAACGGTTCTCCGTATTTTCAGAATAATTCCGGGACGCGGGAAGAGCGGTCCAGGATGGAACAGGTAATTCCTTATTTCCCCGGACATCCCTGTTGTATGTGAGCATCCGCATGATCCTTCCCATCTTCACCCTGTTTCTCGAGCCGGTAAACCCCCTGCAATTTTCCCTGCCCGAGTTCCGGTCATCTCTTACCCGCCAGCTTGCGGAGTACCAGGCCACGGGATCAAAGGGCAATCCTGTTGGGAAGGTTATTCACCGCTACCCTGCAATCCAGTGCAAACAGGTCAAAAATGATCTCGTGCTGATCGGGATCTGCCAGGGCGCACGTTTTCTCATGAACCTGGCCGGGGAAAATGCGGAGATCCTGTCAGGCACCAATGGTTGCACCATTGCTTCACGGGACCCGGCACCACGGGATGAAGAGTTCGGGACCACCGGCGGGATATATGAATACGAATTTCTTACCCCCTGGATTGCCTTAAGCCAGCAGAATGCAAAGAAGTTCTATGACCTGAAAGGCAAACCCGCGCGGGATGCATTCATGCAGAAGATCCTCACTACTCACCTCACCACGCTTGCAAAATCCCTTGACGCGGTTCCTGCCGAGCCGGTCACCTGCATGGCACACGTCCGCTTCATACGGGAGCGGATCGATCGCGAGAACGTTATTGTATTCAAAGGAACGTTCAGGACAAACCTGCGCATTCCGGATTATCTTGGGATCGGCCAGTTGGTTTCGCGGGGGTACGGGACGATACGTGCGGTTCCTGAAATATATGAAACGCCCCCATGAACGCGGAGACCTTCCCGGTATCTCAGCTGTCATAAAGCCGGAGGGAAAGGTTCTGCTTTTTTCCCCTTGCAGCAAATACTATTCTTATCCATGATAACCCTCCGCCCGCTCCGGCCGGACGATATCCCCCTCATCAAGTCCTGGCCGCCCTACCCTCTGGAATTTGCCATGCTCGATTATTCGCTCCGTGACGGGGGCTGGCTCGATCTCTATTACCCGGTTACCGGAACGGAAGTTTTTGTTGCTGAAGATGACCGGCATCTGGTTGGGTTCTCGATCCTGACCCTTGAACCTGACGGGACCGCGGAATTCCGGATCGCGCTCCACCCGCACCGGCTCGGGCACGGACTGGGAAAGACCATTGCCCGGCTCACTCTTGAGCGCGGGTTCGCTGACCCGGCCCTGCATGCGATCCGTCTGATAGTCAGGAAGAATAATCCCCGGGCAGAACGATTATACGAATCACTCGGGTTCCGCCCGGATGGCGAATGCACAGAGATCGTCTGCGGAGAACCCGTGGCATTCTGGCGGATGCTTATCGACCGGGAGACCTTTGTGGGAGCGGACACACCATGAGCGAAGCATTGCTGGTCATCGATGTCCAGAACGAATATTTCACCGGCAAAATACCGGTCACGTACCCGCACGGAAGCATCGTGAATATCCTGCAGGCAATGGATGCTGCACATGCAGCGCACGTTCCTGTTATCGTGATCCAGCATGCGAACCGGGCAGCCGGCGCGGCAACGTTCGTGCCCGGGACCCCGTCATGGGACCTGCACCCGGAAGTAACGAAGCGCCCGTACGATCTCCTGGTAGAGAAGACCCTGCCGGGAAGTTTTACCGGCACGCATCTTGAGCGGTGGCTGAAGGAACAGGATATCGATACGCTCACGATTGCCGGGTACATGACCCAGATGTGCTGCGACACGACCGCCCGGCAGGCATTCCACCGCGGGTATGCGGTGAAGTTCCTGTCTGATGCGAC
>JBAYMI010000141.1:0-6195 GCA_041663625.1 Methanoregula sp. | reverse complement strand
CGATCATGGCAAGGATAATATCGCCGATAAAACCCGCACGGTCTTCAAGGAGGTTCAGGATCAGCCCGACCGTTGCTGCAATGACTGCCCACCCGAGGATTGCGGGGAGGTGCCGGGCGGAGGCAAAAAGCCCTTCCTTCACGGTCATGGACTTCCCGTTCAGTTTCGCGTTCACGCACGAGATCAGGGCAGTGTTGAAGAAGATCACGACAAAGTAACTCACCAGGTAGAAGAGGAAGAGGTACACAAGGCCGACGATCGATCCTGACGCGAACAAGGACTTCGAGACGATGAGCGGGAGGACAAAGGACAGGATGACAAGGATGGTCACGATCCCGGAGAGGACCGGGAACACGAGCAGTTTCTTGTCATCCATGAGGACGTCCCAGCTCGTCCTGACGAGCGAGAGACTCCTGCCGATACTTTCAAACATAGATCAGGGTGGTTGTCAGTGAGAGATGAAGATTGCGGGAATTTCCCAGAAAAAAGGGGGTGTTTTGCACCGGAACAGGCACTTATTGCCTGTGGCGCATCCACGCGAGACCTGCCACGCAGCACCCGATGAGAGTTATCGTGAGGGAGAACCCGGGGGATTTCGTTACGGGCGGGGAGGTGGTGGTGACCGGGGGGGGCGTCAGCGTGGGAGCCGTTGTCTGCACTGGTGCCACCGTCGTCCCTGCCACCGGCTGGGAAATGACGATCTCGCTTCCCGGTACAATGCCACCGGTATTGTCGATCTCCACGAGATCCAGGACAGTCACGGTCCCGGTTGCCGATGCGGGAACTGTGCCGGTGATGGTTACGGTAAAGCTCACGTCATGGTTAATGGAATAGGAGAGTATCTCACCGTTGATGAACGCGGTGGAGCCTGAAACGGTCTGCTGGGCGGCATTGTTGCCGTCGAGGATAACCTGGATATTCCACCGGGCATTCTCAAGGCCGGTCTGCATCTGGAGATTGTGGGTCTTCGGGAAGGAAGTGCCACTGGGGATTGCGAACGTGGATACGACCTGCTGTTGTCCCCCGGGCACAAGCGGGGGATTGGGCGTGAAGGACTGACTGACAAGGGTAAGGCTGGCGGAAGCCGGAAGCACGACGAGCAGGAGCAGTATGCACCCGCAGAGCAGGAGACGGTTCATCGGGTTCATGGTGTATCGGAAAAGAGGATTTACCTTAACGCCAGATAGAGGTGTCGGTTTAACCGCACACCCTGCATTCCCGGTTACAGGACAATCCGTTCAACGACCCTGCACGTTCCGTATGAACTGGCCCGCGTGATCAACCGCTTCCTGCCCTTCGGGGATCTGGCCGGCAAACATCTGCCAGCAGTGGAACATCCCCTCCCAGATCTCGACGTGGACCGGGACACCGGCCCACCGGGCTTTCTCGACGAACGTACCGACATCGGAGAGGAGCAACTCGTGGGTGCCTACCTGGATATAGAGGCGGGGAAGGCCGCGGAGGGCGCCAAAGACCGGGGATGCGATCGGGTTCCCGGGGTCATGGGCAGCAAGGTAGGTTGTCCGGATAGCATAGAGGCGATCGGGCGTCATCCAGTCCCGCCCCTGGTTCTTCTCTACCGATTCTCCGGTGAACCGGAGGTCGGTAGCAGGGGACATGCAGACCGCTGCAGGGGGGAGCGTGTACCCCTTCCCGTGAAGCGAGAGCAGGGTGGAGAGTACGATGCTCCCCCCCGTGGATATGCCCAGCGGCAGGATGCGGTGGGGCAGGTAGCCCTTTGACTGGAGATAGCGGTACGCATCGATCGCATCCTCGACCGGCGCCGGGAAGACATGTTCCGGGCTGAGCCGGTAATCAACCGAGAAGACCCGGGCATTGGCAGCACGGGCGAGCCGGATACAGAGGCCCAGGTGATCCTCGGTCGATCCCAGGGAGAATCCTCCCCCGTGGAAGAAGAGGACAACGGAGTCCATGGCAGATTCACGGACCGAGATCCAGTAGCCGGAAAGGTCGTCCCGGATGGCGGCCTTCTCCACGACAAATCCACCCTCGTTGACGAGTTCCTCCTGCATCTCGCCGTAAAACGCGGTAAAGTCTTCCCGTATTGCAGCAAGGGGCTTCTTAGGGTCGGGGGAATGCGACCGGATGATGGAGAGGAGTTCGTCCGGGGACTCGCGTATCATTATCTCTGTGTTAGAGAGGCTGGATAATAAAGTGTGGGGATGTTACGGGCAGACCTTGCGGATCCGGTGCAAAACCGAACGAATATCAGGCAAAAAACAGACAGTATCCCATGCATGCCGATGACGAACTGGCAACACGGACTGTCCATAAGGTCAGCCGCCGCCTGCTCCCGTTCCTGTTTGTTCTCTATGTCGTGGCATTTCTCGATCGCGTCAACTTCGGGTATGCATCACTCGAGATGAACAGCGCGCTCGGGCTCTCTGCCGAGGCCTTCGGGTTCCTCTCCGGCATCTTCTTCATCGGGTACCTGCTCTTCGAGATCCCGAGCAACATGATCCTCCAGAAAATCGGCGCACGTATCTGGATCAGCCGGATCATCATCAGCTGGGGGATCGTTGTCATCCTCACTGCCACCGCAACGGATGCATACCAGATGGCTGCGTTCAGGTTCATCCTCGGGGTGGCAGAAGCCGGGTTCTTCCCGGGGATCATCCTCTATATCACCTGCTGGTTCCGCAAGCAGGACCTCGCGAAGGCAATTGCCCTCTTCATGACCGCCCTCGCGGTCTCGAACATCGTCGGAGCACCGGTCTCGACCTGGATCCTCGATAACATCAGCTGGTTCGGCATTGGGGGCTGGCGGTGGCTCTTCATTCTCGAAGGCCTGCCGGCCCTTGTACTGGGAGCCATCACCTGGTATTACCTGACCGACCGGCCGAAGGATGCCGCATGGCTTGAACCCGAGGAACGTGAATGGCTCATCGGGGTGCTTGCCCGGGAGAACCGGGATAAGCCTGAACAGCACCGCTTGTTCCGGGAAGTTCTCACGGATCTCCGGGTCTGGCATCTCGGCACTGTGTACTGCACGGTCACCATAGGGCTGTATGGCGTTGGCTTCTGGATGCCCCAGATCATCCAGTCCCTTTATGCAGACTTCACCAACTTCGAGATCGGGCTGGTCATGACCATCCCCTACCTCGCTGCACTCGGGGCCATGATCCTCTGGAGCGCCCATTCGGATCGTACAGGCGAACGGGTCTGGCACACGGCAATCCCGCCCGTGATCGGGGGGATCGCTCTTGCCGGTGTCGGCTTTTTTACCGGCAGCATCCTCGCCTTTGTCCTGATCATCATTGCAATAGCCGGCATCTACTGTTTCTTCGGCCCGTTCTGGACACTCCCTGCGATCTTCCTTGCCGAGGCCGCAGCAGCCGTCGGGATTGCCGCGATCAACTCGGTCGGGAACCTGGGCGGGTTCATCGGCCCCTCCCTTGTCGGGCTCCTGACCGGCATGACCGGATCGACCAGCGCCGGGCTCATCGCCATCGGGGGATGCCTCATGCTCACGGGAGTGCTCACGCTTGCTGTCCGGGTGCAGGCACCGGTTAAGTAACCGGCCGGACCCCGTATAAAAACCCGGATATTACCCAAATCCGTTATTGATCCAGAGGGGGGCGAGTATATCTGCTGAAACAGGTTTTCAACAGAACGAAAAAAGGGAATTATACTGACCTTCAGAGGTAGTACATGAGGACAGTCTGCTGGTACCCACCCGAGAATGTCCCGACTATATTGATCCGCGATGCATCGGATACCCCGCGGTAGACAAAAGAATAGGAAGAGCCCGGAGCGGGATCCACGATTGTCCGCTCGTTATACGAGCCGGCACGGTTATCGACACGAATGTAAAGTGACTGGAGGTCTGCCGCGTCGGGACCACCGTTATACGTTACATTCACCATGGTCGTGGACGAGGTGACCGTGAAGTTCAGCGATTTCTCCGTATCGGTGGTTGTGACCGTAGGGGGGAGCGTTTCTTGGGTCGGAGGGAGGGTTGTCACCACCGGGGGGGGAGCCGGCTGGGTACAGCCGCAGGTGATAACGAGCACAACGATAAACAGACAGATCCAGGGGACGCATCTCATGAAGGGGTGGTGGGAGAGAATGAGAGATAAAGGTTGGGAATTTCAGCCGGCCTTCTGCGGATCTACCGGTTTTTCTGCGGGGTGTACCGGGACCAGACAACCCCGTTCCCCAGTACTTCCGTGTGCCGGTGCGTGAGCGGAACCTGCAAATCCAAGATTCCGGCATGCAGCGGATCGCACAGGGTCGAATCGGCCCGCCCCCCGGCAATGAAGGGATGGACAAGGACGCTTACTTCATCGTCAAGACCCTCATGCAGGAGCACGCTGTTGAGCGTCCCGCCGCTGTCGACCCGCACCGTCCGGACGCCGAACTGCCGGTTCAGTTCCTCAAGGGCGGCACGCATATCCACCTGCTGTTCTCCCGCACGGATCATGCCGACCCGGCACTGCCGGAGATAATCGAGATATTCATCCGGTGTCGAACCCGAACAGAGCGCAACGAGATCCCGCATGTACGGCCAGGATCGCAGGGTCTCCCAGCACCGCACCCGGCCCCTGCTGTCCGCGATCACCATAAGGGGGCGGGGGTCAGGCCCATCTGCCGGGGGCGTGAACATCTCCCGGTGCTCGGCCGGGACTTCGAGCGTGGGAGCGGCGAGGACCGTGGAGCTGCCAAAGAGGATGGCATCCGGGTTCCACTGTGCGGCGAGCGTATAATACAATTCGAGATCAGCGGGAAAATTCGTGATGCGGCCGTCGAGGCTTGCAGCCGTGTGGAGGATGACTCTGGGTAACATAACCGGTTCCTGATTACCCGTGGGATTTCCAGTGAATAAAAAGGGAGACCGCGAGGGGTGAAACTGGCCGTCAGTAGCCGAAAGCAGCCAAATATTTATAGTGTCAACATCATAATGTTGACATATGTTCCTGCCAACGAACGACAAACAGTTCGGGTTCTGGGCATTGCGCAGGAGCGGTGAATCCAATATCGGGATTGCCAACCGCTTCGGCATCTCCCGCCAGGCCGTATCCCGGGCGCTCCTCCTCATGGACGACCGGATCGAGACAACCCTGCGCGAAATGGCGCAGGCCAACCAGATCTCGGTTGAGACTATCAATGCGGAACGCGGCATCCTCCTCGGCCGATCGATCCCGTTCCAGACTGCGGCGATCATCTTCGTATCGGAGAAGCACGGCGTACAGGTCTGGTACGAGCATGACGGCGACTGCGGCACATGCCAGCGATATACCGAGTGCATCGAGCTGCTCTGGGATTATGCAACAGAACTCGGTGTAAAAATCGAGAAGACCGCGGACCCGACGAAGATGGCAGAAGAACTGTTCGCAAACGTGAAGGCGATGTTATGATCACGAGGATTTCTGATATTATTCACGAATGGACGGGCTGGTGCCCGAATTCTCCAGCCCTGGACGTACAGAAACCCCGCATAAGTATGTCTGGCCTTTCAGGAATTACCGATCCGGAACCACCACAGCCCCAGATGATCCCTACGCGGATCGCAACGCCCCCATGGATGACCGCCATAGCACTCGCGATCCTCTTTGCCACATTCTTTGTGGGCGGGAACATCTGGTGGCCGGCCATTGTCCTTGCAGTCCTTGTCATATTCGTCATCATCCATATCCGATCAGTTCAGACCCAACGGAGAGCCTGAAAAAATGCAGTCAGAAGAAAAATACTCCCTCAAAGATACGATTATCGAACAGTTCCGCCGGCTCATGGGCTGGTGCCCCCAAGCACAACAGCCTACATTCCACAGGGATAGTGCGATGGATACAACACACATAGTAACGGCCGGAAACGCAGGGGGAATGCCCACCCTTTCCTTTGGCTGGAAGAACCGGTACCGCACCCGCGCCCTCGCATTCGCGCTCTGCATGACCGGTGTCGGGATCTCCCTTTTTGCCATATCAACAGGGGACCGGTTTGCCATGCTCGGCATCGGGGTTGTGCTTGCCACCCTCCTGTATTGTGCCGACGCCGTCAGTTATTGGGAGGTATTCCGTGACGTGGAGAGGGACGGTGTCGCTGACGAGAAGAACTGGAAGGAGGTCTCGGTTGTCCGCATCCTCCCGATCATCGGGGCTGCCCTCATCCTCGCATTCGTGGGAGCCATACTCCTCGGCCTGATCCCCGGCCTCTCGATGCTCATGGTGAACGGGT
>JBAYMI010000140.1:0-6196 GCA_041663625.1 Methanoregula sp. | reverse complement strand
GCAGCCAAAGCACTCGGGGCGATCGGGGATCCCCGGGCGATATCTGCCCTGGGCAGCTTGCTCGCAGACGATGAGAACGAGGTCTGCATCAGCGCAATCGAGGCGCTTGAACAGATCCATGATGAAAAGGCCGTCCGACCCCTGGTCGATGCCCTCTCCCACAAATCCTATAATGTCCGGCACATGGCGGCCACAGCTCTCTCGTTCCTTAACTGGACCCCCGACAACCCGGATGAGAAGGCCTGTTTTTATCTTGCATCCGAACAATGGCACGAACTCACCAGGATGGGTCGGGCTGCAATCCCTCACCTGGTCGACCTGTTAGGCAACCCGCGATACACGCTACGGGCCGGGGCGGCATCTGCATTGAAAGCTATGGGGACACCGGGCCGTGAAGCCCTGGTTGCTGCTGCTCACAGCCAGGACCCTGTGATCAGGAATGCGGCACTTGAAACATTGAACGAAAGCACGGGTGTCCGGTCACAGGCAGCAACTCCTGCTGTTCCGGATCAGCATCCAACAGGAGCAGTCTCGCCAAAAAAACCGGTTGTTCCTCTGGACCCGCGGGCACAGCCCGGGAAATCCCCGCAATTGTCATCTAACAACACCCACCCGGTACCTGAACTGAAAGCCGGGTCACAGCCAGCCGAACCGGTAGTTCACCCGCCACCGGATCCGCAGTCCGAAGAACAACCTGCCAGAAAACCACGGGAGTTCGTTCCGCCACCACCACCCAAGTGTGCCGACCTTTCAGCCCGGGAACGCACACCGGATTTTTCCGGTCTTGCAAAAGAGGTACCTGAACCGGAGAGCTCTGACGAAGAGATTGCTACTCTTATCAACACACTACAGAGCGGGGACGAGAACATCCGTACCCTCGCGGTCGATGCCCTTGGTCGCATCGGACCCCGGGCAATCGATGCGCTGGCAGGGGCGATCCGCGATCCCTCCACGGAAGTCCGGCTAGCGGCAGCCGATGCCCTCGGCCGGATCCCTGACAACCGGGCAACCACCCCACTCATCGAGGCCCTGCAAGACAGCGATGAGGAGGTCCGGGCAGTGGTCGCCCGATCACTGGGCAGGATCGGTGATTCTGACGGGTTTATTCCGCTGATCTCCGCTCTCATGGATCCGGACGCCGGCGTCCGGGCCAGTGCTGAAAAGGCACTGGGATCATTTGGTGAAAAGGCCGCCGGGCCGGTACGGAAGCTCTTGTCGCATACAAACCCACTCGTCCGGGGCAGCGCCGCAGCCATTCTCGCAACCATTGCCGTTACCGCCGCTATCCCCGACCTCGAACAACTCGTTACCGATCCCGATACGGAGGTACAGGAGCGGGCGGTGGTGGCTCTCGGATCCCTCGGGGTGCCTGCGATCCCGGTACTTGCTGTCTTTCTTGCAAGTGCCGACCCGACCATCCGCCTGCTTGCCGTCATTGGCCTGGGGCAGGTCGGCCCGGCTGCAGAAGAATACCTTGTCGCTGCCTGCCGTGACGAAGATGACGCAGTGCGGGAACGTGCCTGTGCACTGTGCGCAGCCCTGTGCAGGAAAGCGGAGGGCGATGCTACATTCCCACCTGCGGAGTGCGTCATCTCTTCATCTCCTGTCCCAATCAGGGAGTCTGCCGTACCTTCAGTGCCTATCCCGGTACCCGGTACGCACCGTCAGGTAAAATCCGATGAGAACACGATCCTCTTCCTGATCGATACCCTTGCCCATTACAGCACCCAGATACAGTTGAGCGCTGCAAAATCGCTGGCGGCAATCGGCGAACCAGCGGTAGATCTCCTGATAAGCGCCCTTACCTCTGAAAAGGCCCTGGTACGGATCCGGGCAACCCAGGTGCTTGGCCATATTGGTGATACCCGTGCTATTATCCCCCTGACCACATCTCTGGACGGACCCGATACGGATATGCGGAAGGCCGCAGCCGAAGCTCTCGGGCAGATCGGCGGTCCAGAAACAATCACGGATCTGATCCGGCTCCTGCATGACCCCGCAGAAGAGATCCGGATTGCCGGTGCCCGGGCTCTTGGGGCAACCGGGCATTCCGAAGCCATCGACGGCCTTATTGATGCATTGTGCGATGAGGAATACAGCGTCCGTGCCGAGGTCTTCGATGTCATGACCCGAAATGGCACCATCGCGATCCCCGCTCTTGTGGCAGCCCTCTGCCACCCGTCCCGCGAGATCCGCCGGGGTGCTGTCTCATGCCTCGACGCACTCGGGTGGGAACCAGAGACGATCGAGGAACTCGTTCAGTACCAGATCGCCCGCGAGGCATGGGTCGCGCTCTCACAGGCAGGTGACTGCGCCCTTACACCAATCCGCCGACTGGTCCTCTCCAGTGCCGAAGAGGACCTTCGGATGGGTGCCATCCTGACGCTGGTCAAGATGGAGAGCCCGGGCGCCATCGATCTGCTGATCGAGGCACTACAGGACAAGAGCCTCCAGATACGGCGTAAAGCGATGAATGCACTTGTCGATCGCGGGGAGTCGGCTCACGACCCGCTGATGGCTGCGGCAGCCTCGCCCAACCCGGATATCCGGGCTGCTTCTGAGAAGGTGCTGGAGAGGATCAGCCGCAAGTCAAGTGCGTGAGCTGGCGCGATGCAGGCACTAAAAAACATTTAAAATGATTACTGCCTGCGGATTGCAAGCAGTGCTGCACCAAGGCCTACTGCCCCGATCACCGCAAGCGGGAGGCTGCCGGCCTTCGTGGCCGGGACCGTTGTCGGGATGGTCGGGAGTGCGGTCGGGGTTTCGACGGGCTGCCCGGTGAAACCGATGGGCGGCACGACTGTGACAATATAGACCGAGATCGGCTGCGGGCCGGTCATACCGCGCTCGCCACCGGCGCAGGTTTCCGAGATCGCCTCTCCATTGACAAAGGTGACTGATACACTGGAGGCGTCATTGCGTTCATTGAAGAAGAGTGCCTGGCGGGGTGCGAGGGTCTCGACCATGACCCGGTTCCCTTCGGAGAGCACATTCACGGTGGAGGTTGCTGCCGTGCAGGTTGTCCCAAAGCAGGTGTTGCAATCGGGTGTTGTGAACAGATCCAGCGCATAGTTGCCTACGAGCGGGGTCGGAATTGAAGATGGTTCACCGACAAGGTCGGTCACGTACTCCCCGGACGGGAGGTCATTGTACAGTTTCGCAATGGTGATCCATTCTCCACCAGCGCCACCGATGCTCGTGGCAACAACGGTGTCGCCATCTTTAAAGAGCGTGAACGCACTTGCGCTGGGCACGCTTCCGGTCAGGGAGGTTGCATTCATCGCGGTGTACGAACAGACCGGATCTCCGCTGGCGGGATACGCGCACCCGTACTGGAGCGGGTTTGCGAGGGTCAAGGTGTTCTTATCCTGGCTCATCCCCGCTATCGTGCCCTTCACCGTGACTTCCTGAAGCACTGCCGCAACCGGCAGTACGCACAGGCACAGGAGGAGAACAGCGAGGAGTGACATAATTGCAGCGTATTTCATCCTTACAGGCCTCTTGTTTATACTGATATAACGTGAATCGCCGCGGGAGGATAAAAGCCCGCCGCGTAGCACATACCTTTTTTACCGGTACGCCAACCATCTTACCATGAAGGTGACCTTCCTTGGGACCAATGGCTGGTATGACACCCCCACCGGCAACACGGTCTCGGTCCTGGTCCAGTCCCAGGACTACGACATTATCCTTGACGGCGGCAATGGCATTGCAAAGGCCGACCGGTACATCACGCAGGAGAAACCGGCCTACCTCTTCATCAGTCATATGCACATCGACCACATTGCCGGGCTCCATACCCTCTGCAAGTTCCGGTTCAAAAAGGAACTGAAGATCTTCACGCAGAAGGGAACGCTTGCCCAGCTCGATACATTTGTCAATGAGCCCTATACCGTGCCGTTTGCCATCCTGCCATTCAGGAACGAGGTGCGCGAACTGGCTGCCGGGACGCACCACCTCCCTTTCACCGTCACCTGCCTTCCGCTCGTCCACCCTGCACCCTGCTTCGGGTATCGGCTGGAACTGGACGGGAAGGTGATCGCATACTGCACGGACACCGGTCCCTGCGACAACGCGGTCACGCTCGCCCGCGATGCCGACCTGCTGATCACCGAGTGCGGGCTGAAGCCCGGGGTGACAAGCCCCGACTGGCCGCACCTGAACCCGGAGATGGCGATCGGGATTGCAAAAGAGGCCGGGGCAAAACGGCTCGCTCTCACGCACTTCGGGTCGGGAGTATACCAGACGCTGGATGAGCGACGGGAGGTGCTGGAGCGGTTCGCACCCGACTATCCGGGACTCATCGTGGCTATGGACGATATGACTATTGAAATTTAAGGCAGGACCGGATCGTTCCCACCTTCACGTTTCCGGCACGGTCTGATATCGGTATCCCCCGCGGGGCACAGTGATCTCGAACAGTGCACCTTCACCAGGAGTTCCGGTCTCCCTGATGGTGATGCCGGTAATCGAGAGGATCTCGCGGGAGAGGAAGAGGCCAAGACCGGTATGCTTCCCGAACCCCTTGATGAACAGGGATGGCTTATCCTGCGCAGCAATGCCGTCGCCATTGTCGGCAAACGTCATGATCATGAATCCATTCTCCTCGTGGGACGTTATCCGGATCCTGTTCATCTTCTTTCCACCATACCGGAGCGCGTTGTCGATCAGGTTGTAGAACACCTTCTCCAGCAGCGGATCCGCATACACTTCGAAACCGGCAGGACTGATATCGACTTCTACACCCCTATGGTGCGCCGGGAGAAAGGCCACGTTCTGCTGCACGATCGCATCGACATCCTGCCACGCGGGTGCACGAACCCCGAGATCCTGGTAATCGCGGGTGAATTCAAGTTCCTCCTGGAGCACTTCGGAGATCTCCGCCATGCGCGAGAGGTAGCTGCGCAGGGTAACGTCATCCTTCTCGTCCTTTGCCAGTTCAATATAGGTCGTAAGGCCGGTCAGCTTGTTCAGCATATCATGCCGCGTGATGCTGGAAAGGAGGTTTAATTTTTTGTTCACGGTCTCGATCACACGGCTGGCATTCCGCATCTCGGTGACATCGCGTATCATCAGAAGGCGGCCGCAATAGCCACCGGCACCGGCAGGGATTGTCCGGCACACAACTTCATAGTCCTGGGTTGTCCCGTCATCTCCGGGAATGGAGGCAGGAAAGACTCCACCCTGGGCAGACTCTTCGCTCTGCAAAAATACCATGAGATCGGGAGGCAGGATATCTGTAACCGGCTGACCAATAATCTGCGGGTTCTTCTCTTGGAAGATTCTCATGGCGGCAGGATTGAGATCGCTGATCCGGTTGTTCCGGTCAAGTACGATGATACCATCATCAATTGCCGTGAAAATGAGCGGATAGGCTACCGGTGCCAGGGAGAAGAGCTGGTACCGGATGATCGCAAGCGCCATGATGATACCCGTTATCGTGAACATCAGGGGTGTGAGGTCAAGACCCGGGATCGGGTCGAGGCCCATGACATAGATGATGTTGACGAGTGAAGGAGCCCCCGCTGCAATGAGCATGAGGAAGATCTGCTTCCGATAGATCGCGGACGAACTGAAGAATCGGGACACGATCAACAGGAACGCAAACACTGTCAGCAGGTAGGAGTAACCTGCATGGATCCAGAAGAGCGGCCCGTGAACAAAATTCCAGACCACAATCCCATTCACCATTACAGGAATATAGGTCGAGTAATAGAGGTGATGATACGGGTTGGTTACAACGAGAAGGATCACTACGGCCGGTACGATAAACAAGAGGAGCGTGTTTTTCAGGGTTACTACGTGCTCGCGGCCCGTGTAGCAGAGCACGATCAGGAGCCATGCGATCGGCACGGTGACAATGCCCGGGTATTCAAGATCGTTGAACAGGATATTGGATGCGAGGTCGGCACTCTCCAGCTGGAACGCTGCCATGATCGTCCAGAGCGTTGTTGCACACATAAGGAGAAGAAACGACCGGATAATGGAATCTGCCCTGTGCTTCAGGCTGATAACAGCAAGTGTTCCGGTAATAGCCGCTGATAGGAGAAGGGGGATAAAAAACGGGGTATTCTGGATGATCATAGATCTGCCGTAATGGGAATAATATCAGAAAAATGAGAGGTAAAAGATATTAGACATTTCTGTGGTCAGAAACCGGGTCCGTTCCGGCAGAATCGATCATTTGTTCAGTTTT
>JBAYMI010000139.1:0-6203 GCA_041663625.1 Methanoregula sp. | reverse complement strand
TCGGCAGCTTTTGTGCAGCCGGCCATCTCGATACCCTTGCCGTTGACGAGCGCATCGGCAATTTTCCGGCGGGCTTCATGCAGGTCGCGCCACGCGGTCTTGCGGGAGACCCCGAGTTTCTCGGCTGCCTCTTCCTGTTCAAGCCCTTCGAGATCGATGAGCCGGATCAGCTCGATCTCATCGGGCTGGAGCGAGATCCCCTGCCCCTCCTTCTCCGGGCAGCAGCAGGGTTTGTAACAGCGGGATTCCCCGTTTCCTTCAATGATGCGACGGACACGGGGCCGTCCCCGCCGTGGACATTCACTCGCACCAATGCTCTCATCCGCTGTCATGGAGTGTTCCTGAATAGTAGTATGTTTGCGGAATAGTATAACTTGTTTACCGGATTTCCCGTTCACCGTCGCGGATCAACGGGTTGGTGATATTTCTGGACCGGGCGTTCCTGCACAAGATATTTTTTTATGATCCGGTAGGGTGGTGCAGCATCCTGGAACTTCTCCATGCGGGCTACCCGGTACCGGCAGGTGAAGAATGACCCGTGATGGATCTTCTGCAAAAAACCTGCCAGTGCCGGCCCGGTTGATTCATCCAGCTGGAAAAATGAACGGATCTCCCTTACCGTTACCCAGCATTCTGCCGATCCTGATGCCGCCATGTACTGTTCCAGCAGCTCGGGAACTTCCGGATGATGAGTCAGGGCATAGCCTCCCGGATAACACACAAAAAAGAGGATTATGATTTAGTGACACCGTGGCCCGTGGCCGCAGCGCTGCTGGCTGGCGGCGGTGTCCTGACCGGATCCGCAGCAACAGGTATTGCCGAATTTTTTGGGAGACGTGCATTCATCACGGTGGCTGGGGGATCCCGGTAGTTCTTCGTGCTGCTCGCCGCAGGCGCAGGTGTGCAGGGATGTGGATTTCTTGGAATCGTGGGCTTCTGGTTGTGTAGTTTCTGGCATGTGTTCACCAACCGTACGGTTATCGTACGTTAATTACTCATATGCGCATAAATAGTTAAAACCTTGGTATCCGGGCACACTGCTCTCCCTGGAGGGATCGGTATTGTCCAAGGTAATAAGACCCGAAAATACTCAAGACTCTTATAGGTTCGAAGAACCCTTTCGGGTTCTTCTCGTGGGTCGGGTCTGATAGCCCTCACCCACCGGAAAATAGTTAATAATACTTTACAAATCCAACTATGACCTACGCAACATACAGCAATACAACCAGTATTTTATGGTGAGACGATATGAGCGACGATATGTACCTCGACCAGCAGCCGCTGGGGGCGGTGACCTTTGCAGAGAACCCGGAACCCCGGTGCCCCTGCCTGTTGCTGCTCGACACATCAGGATCGATGGCCGGCGAAGCGATCGCCGAGCTGAATGCCGGGATCAAATCATTCTACACGGAATTGCAGAGCGACTCCCTTGCGATAAAGCGGGTCGAGGTCGCACTCCTCTCGTTTGGCCCGGTTCGGATCATCAGCGAGTTCAACACCGCAGAATGTTTCTTTGATCCCCTGCTCGAAGCCGAGGGTGACACCCCCATGGGCGAGGCGATCCGGAAGGGGATCGAACTGATCCGGGCCAGGAAGGAACAGTACCGGGCAAACGGCATCTCGTTCTACCGCCCGTGGATCTTCCTGATCACCGATGGTGCCCCGACTGACGAATGGCAGAGCGCCGCGGCGCTCGTCCGCGAGGGTGAGCAGTCAAAGGCATTTGCGTTCTTTACGATCGGCGTTAACAAAGCGGACATGAAGATCCTAAAACAGATCTCTGTCCGCGAACCCGTCAAACTCCAGGGCCTGAAGTTCCGGGAGTTCTTCCAGTGGCTCTCCAATTCCATGAAGTCCGCGTCCCGGTCCAATCCCGGCGACCGCATCCAGCTTGCTCCACCGCTTGGCTGGAGCGAGATATGAGATGGAAGGTCTCCTCCTCATCAGTCACGGGAAGATCGCACAAGGATCGCGGTGAGCCCGGGCAGGACTACAGCAAGGCCGGGTCGGTCCGGTTCGCGGACCATGAATTCTTCATAGGACTTGCCGCCGACGGTGCCGGCAGCACAACCCACGGGGGCAGGGGCGCGGAGATCGCCTGCGAGACAGTATTCCTGTCCATCATCGATACCCTGCGGCAGGATGGCAACCTTACGCAGATCACCAATGAGGTGATCTGCGGTTGGATCACGGTCTCCCGGGACGCCATCGCAGAGGAGGCAAAGAATGCGGGGAAGCGGTCGAAAGATTATGCATGCACGCTCCTGGGCGTAGTAGCAGGCCGGGACCATGCCCTCTTCTTCCAGATAGGCGACGGGGCAATCGTGGTCAGTGCTGACGGGGAGTTCACGACAATTTTCTGGCCGGAACAGGGTGAATATGCCAATACGACATTCTTTGTATCGGACGACACCTTCCCGGAACACCTCGCCACTCTTCACTGCGACACGTCACCGGAAGAGATCGCGCTCTTCACCGACGGCCTCCAAAACCTGGTCCTCTCGTTCTCCGAGAAAAAGGCCCATGCCGGGTTCTTCCGGCCTCTCTTTGCAGCGCTCCGGAATGACCCGGGTAATGAATTCTCCGACTTTGCCGGCCAGCTCGGGCGATTTCTCAACCGTGACGATATCAGCGCCCGTAGCGATGATGACAAAACGCTCGTGCTTGCCGTACAATCCCCGGGTTGATCATGGTCACCGTTCCCCTCACTCATTTTCTCGACAGCCACGGCAATTCCCTGCGCCTCGGCAAGCGCATCGGGAGCGGGGGGGAGGGGGACGTATTCGAGCTCCTGGCATCACCGGATACGACAGTCGCAAAGATCTACCATAAGCCGCTCGATGCGCAGAAGCAGGAGAAACTCCGTCTGATGGCGCGGGGATGCAACGACGAGCTGAAAGGCATCTCGGCATGGCCCACGGATGTGCTCTGCACCCGGCCGGGCGGCCCCGTGGTCGGCTTCCTGATGCCGCGGATCGCCGACGCCGAGCCGATCCACAAGGTGTACGGGCCCACGCACCGGAAAGAGACCTTTCCCCACGCGGACTGGCGGTTTCTCGTCCGGGCAGCCAAGAACCTCGCGGCCGCATTCTACGTTATCCACAAGTACGGGTACGTGATCGGGGATGTCAATGAAGGCAACATCCTTGTCAGCGACAAGGCCTGTGTACGCCTGATCGATTGCGACTCGCTCCAGGTACGGTCACGGGACTGCCTCTATTGTTGTGAAGTCGGCGTGGCACATTTCACTCCCCCGGAACTCCAGAAGTCCACGAACTTCCATCTCGAACGGACAGTAAACCACGACAACTTCGGGCTTGCGGTCCTGATCTTCCAGCTCCTCTTCCTCGGCCGCCATCCTTATGCCGGTGTATATTCCGGTAAAGAGGACATGCCGATCGAGAAAGCGATCGCCGAGTTCCGGTTCGCGTACAGCAGGAACGCGAACCGGAAATCGATCGCGCCCCCGCCTAACTCCGTCGGCCTCACCATTGTCCCGGACCGGATTGCCGTACTCTTCGAGCAGGCATTTTCTGAACCCGGAACCCGTGATGGTGGCCGTCCGACAGCGGGAGACTGGTGGGATGTACTGGATCCTTTTGAGAACAAGCTCCAGCGCTGCCCCTCCGACGCAGTCCACCACTACTATGCCGGTCTCTCATCCTGCCCGTGGTGCCGGCTGGAGGAGACATCGGGGGTACTGATCTTCCTCTCAGCCGACAGCATCACGAAGATCGATCTCCGGCGGGAATGGCAGAAGGTGGAAGCGATCCACCCCCCGGGCCCCATACCGGTTATCACCCCCGGATTGTACCGGCTGCGCCCGGCCCCCCTTGCCCCGGCTATAAAACGATCCCTGGCATTCCGGAAAGTCCGCCAGGTCACCGGCGCAGCCATTGCAATCGGCTGCCTGGTGCTCGCAATCGTTGAGATGATAGCCGATCCCCTGGTGATCCTCCTCCTGGGTATCATCGCGATAGCCCTCTTCTTCCTGCCGGGAATGGAGGACAAGGAGAGGAAGCGGCGATGGGCTGCCCTGGATACTGCCGGGTACATGTGGCGGCTCTGGAGCCGGAAATGGACGGAGGAGGCCGGCGAGGATGCATTTCTTGCCCAGCTGAACCGCCTGAAGGAACTCCGGCACACCTACGAGGATATTGACCGGCAGTACCGGGCCGGGCTTGCGGCGCTTGAGGGATCGGTGCGGGATCAGCAGCTCGCCCGGTTCTTGCGAACTCAGCCGGTTGACCGGAGCACGCTGCCCCGGCTCGGAGGTGCGC
The DNA here is from genome assembly GCA_041663625.1 of Methanoregula sp. Taxonomy (GTDB): domain Archaea; phylum Halobacteriota; class Methanomicrobia; order Methanomicrobiales; family Methanospirillaceae; genus Methanoregula. Next base: position 1,923 of record JBAYMI010000139.1, on the reverse strand, counting down.
TGCTGACGAGCCTGAAGGCGGAAGGAATCCTCTCCGCAGTGGATGTAACGCCATTGAACCTCCGGCGCATTCCCCGGCTGGACCCGGGGATCACCGGGGAACTGGCAGCCTGGCGGGAGCGGCTGGAGAAGTCGTTCCTGTACGATCCCAACAAAGGCGTTGAGCGCTCGGAGATCCGCGCCCTCGTCCACCGGTACCAGCCGCAGATGCGGCCCGTTGAGCGGGAGCTGGTGCAGGGGATAGGCCGGCTGTCGCGGATCCAGCAGGACGTTATGAAAAAACGGGTCATGCTCCGGCCATCGGTAGAGAAAAGGGCACAGGAGCTGGCGCAGGCAAAAGCAGACTACCGCATCTTCGAGAGCGCTGTGGAAGAGGCGATCCGACAGGACATCCAGACCGCCAGTAAACGTCTCTTCTCCCGGTAGTACCTGGCAGGAACCGGAGAGGTTTCCAGACCGCCGTATACCTGTCCTTACACAGTTCCGATATACGCAAAGTCGATGAAGCCCCTGGACGGCTGCGTACTGAGCAGGCGGACGCGGATCTTCTGGCCAACCCGAAGGGTCTGCCCGCCTTCTGTGACCCTGCCTTCGGCCGGTGGGGCTGTGAGCCGGACATAGGTCCCTTTTATGGAGGCACCGGTGACAAGCCCCACAAACGTCTCGCCGATCCGATCGCTCAGGAGCACTGCTGCCGCCGCCTTGCGCATGAACCGCTCGGCTTTCTTGGACTGCTTCTCCTGGTTGGTCAGCCAGAGGCAGATATCTTCGAGCTCCTGCACGGTATAGGGGCTCGGCTGCTTGTCGAGCACGGATTTGATGAGCCGCTGGATGACGAGGTCCGCATAACGCCGGTTCGGGGCGGTGCCATGGGTGTAATCGGTGACCGCGAGCGCGAAGTGCCCGATGGGCGCACTGCCGGGCGTGAGCATGGCATACTCGCCCGGGCCCATCAGTTTGACTACCGTGAGCGAGAGATCGGGGAACCGTTCGGGATCGGCCTCCTTCATGGCCAGGAGGAAACGGGCCAGCGCTTTGACATCGGGCTGGGCCGGCAGATCCACGCCAAGGGCAGCAGCAACCAGCACGATCCCATCCCAGTTCTTCGGCGTGCGGACAATCCGTTCGATCCGGGGGATACCGGCGTCTGAGAGGAATGCCATCATGGTCCGGTTCGCCGCAACCATGAACTCCTCGATGAGCGAGCGGGCCGCGTTCATCTCCACGACCAGCAGGTCCTTGACCGTGCCGTTCTCGTAGATCGCCTGCGCCTCGATCGTCTCGAGATCAAGCGAGCCCTGCCCGGTCCGTTTTTGCCGGAGGCGCACAGCTGCCTCGTGCTGGAGACGGATCTGTTCTGCAAGCCCGGACACCGAAGAGATGCTCTCCGGTTCCGGCCCGGTCCCGTCCAGCCAGGCACCCACCTGCTCGTACACGAGCTTGGCCTTGTTCTCCACCAGCACCCTGCGGATGCTCCCGTACCGGACATTGCCATCGGCAAGCACCCAGTAGTCCACAACCATAGCCGGGCAGTCCTTCCCGGGCAGGAGGGAGGTGATACCTGCCGAGAGTTTCAAAGGAAGCATGGGGAAGGTGACAACATCGAGGTAGATCGAGGCACCGTTATATCCCGCGTGCCGGTCGATCCGGGAGCCCTTGGGCACCCGGAGGTCTACATCCGCAATGGCAACCTGCACATGGATCTCGCCGTTCTTCTCCTTCTCGCAGTACTCCATCTGGTCCAGATCCCTCGAGTCGATATTGTCAATGGATGACCAGAGGAGGGAGCGGAGGTCCTTGGTGTCGTACCGTGGCCATGAACGGTCATCCGCGTCAATCGCACTCACCTCCCGCATCACGGCATTCTCGAACTGCGGTTTGAACCCATAGGTCTTCATGGCTTCCCATGCAACCGCCACCATGT
>JBAYMI010000138.1:0-6208 GCA_041663625.1 Methanoregula sp. | reverse complement strand
TAGTGTAAAGATTAATATCCGCGGAGTTCAGCCTCGACTTTCTCGAGGTTGGCGATCCGCTTCTCGAGCGGCGGGTGAGTGGAGAGCAGCTCCATGATGGAGTTGCCGGAGAGCGCCGGGATGATGAAGAATGCGTTTGCCCCCTCGACTTTTGCCTTCGCCTGCGGAGGGATGGCATCGATTCGTCCGCTGATCTTGTTCAGCGCGGAGATGAGTGCGCGTGGGTTACGGGTGATCTGGGCGCTGCCACGGTCGGCGGCAAACTCGCGGTACCGCGAGAGCGCGAGGATGAGGAGCGTGCTGATCGCGTAAACGATGATCGCGACGACCCATATGATGATCCCCCCTCCATTGCTCTCCCGGTCATTGCCCCCGAAGAGCGCAGAGAAGAAGAAACTCTGCATGATCATAGATGCGATCATGGCGATAAAACTCGCCAGCGTCATCGTCAGGATGTCGCGATTCTTGACGTGCGAGAGCTCATGGGCGAGCACAGCTTCGAGCTCGTCCTTGTTCAGGAGGCGCATGATCGAGTCCGTACATGCGACTACTGCATGCTTCGGACTCCTTCCGGTGGCAAATGCATTCGGCACCGGGCTTTGCATGATGGCGATTCTCGGCATCGGGAGATCGGCTTCACGGCAGAGTTTCTCGACCATCCGGTGCAGTTCCGGCTGCTCATCAGCCTCAACGACCTTTGCCCCGGTACTCCAGAGCACCATCTTGTCGGAGAAGAAGTACTGGATGAATCCAATACCAACGGCAAGAATAACGATGAGCCAGTAACTCACTCCGAGTGCCAGAAGGATGGTCATGAACGCAAGGTAGAGCAGGAGCAATAACAGCCCTGTAAACCAGACCCTGGCCGTAAGGCCCCAGTCACGTTTCCATTCCATAGTTGGTACATGTTTATGCCGTGCGCTCTTAAATCAATCGAATTATACAGTTCGCTCTGACTAACAGGGTTGCGGGGGTATCCTGTCCCCCCCCGTTTCAGCTGCGTTCAGGGTGCTGCAGATCGCAGGATCAATACATAAACTATTTTTTTATCTACATCGTTTGTGGTACCAATGGCTGAAGCAGATCCCGAAGCACTTGCGGATGTGGCATATGGCATCTTCGAGCACCTGCTGAACCGCGGGCTGCAGGCACAGGGAAAGTACCTGTATGCATTGGTAGAAGGCGGTACGGATTTCATGGCTGATCTGTCCGCGATCTTTGAGAAGTTCCGGGAGGAATACCCGCAGCTTGCCGATGCGATGCTTGCGAAGTTCTCCGGTATCGATACGATCTACCGGATGCTCTGCGAAGGGGAGGGTGTGATCCCTACAAAGACCGCGCAGATGTACTGGATCGTGCTGGATGCTCCTGGCAGCGCACCCGAGGCGATAGAGGATGAGAATGCGGGGAAGTGGCTGATCTTTCAGGAGCCGGATGTTGTGGATGCGGCATGGAAGAAGGTGCGGGACGCAACCGTCACTCGCGAACTGGGTATCTCAGCAAAAGTGAGCACGGCCAAGCCCAATCCCGAATCCCGCGACAACCGGAAAGTGATCTACGTGTACACGAAAGACTGGGCCGATGAGCCTGACGTCATGCGCGTGAGGGAGAAACTCCGCGAACTGGGTTTTGTCGACCGTATCGGGTACAAGCGCAATATCGAGACCTTTGCCGGGGAATATGCCAAGAAAGGCAAGCGGGTCACGTATTATTCGGCGTGAGTGATCCCCGACCAACCCTTTTTTTTCATACAGGTTTTCCTTCCTGCTTTTTGATGATGCCGGTAGCGGTTTTCATCTGGCGTTAATAATTCCAGACCTGGCGGAGTGACGTCGGAACGTCGCATCGCCGTGCATAGGCCAAGTGCCGTATCTCCCGGATACTGGATGATAAATACGACCCGTGAAAAGGGGAAAAAAGCACTGTATAAGAAAAGGATTACGCCTTGCGCTCCTTGTTCTTGGGGCGCAGGTTCTGGTAACCGCATTTGCGGCAGCTGGTTGCGCGGATTGCGTTGCGTGCGTTACAATGCATGCATATTTTGACGTTGAGCAGCCGTGCTTCGGCTTCTGGGAACTTTACCATTATTGAACACTCCTTGTCTGCCCTTATAACAAAGCTGTAGGACTTCTTAACCGTTTGTGTTATTGGGATTTGTACTCTGTGAGGAACCAGTCATGGAAGGCGGTGAGGGCCCGGGCCCGGTGGGAGATCCGGTTCTTCTCTTCAAGGGGGATCTCGGCGAGTGTCTTTCCCCCGGTATCGAAGATGGGATCGTAACCGAACCCTTCGTTTCCCCGCGGGGCAGAGGAGATCATTCCCTCGATTGTACCTTTAAAGACGTGGATCCCACCTGCATTTGCAAATGCGATGGCCGTGATGAACCGTGCATGCCGATCCACCTCCGGAACACCCGCCATCAGTTTCAGGATGCCGGTGTTCCCGATGGATTTCAGCACGTATGCAGCATAGGGGCCGGGGAATCCGTGCAGCGCATCAATGAAGAAACCAGTATCGTCCACGATGAGCGGGGACTTCAGCTGCGCATAGGCGTACTGCGCCTTGCCGCGGGCAATTTCACCAACATCCTCGGAACGGTACTCGGGGAGGTCGAGAGAGATGTGCATCACCTCTGCGGCTCCTTTAAAAAATGCCGCAACTTCCTCCGCCTTGTGGGTATTGCCGGTAACGACCGTGATCTTCAGAGATATCGCCCCCGTAATTCGATCTCGTGTTCGCGGTCAATGACCTCTCCTGCACCGGGAAACGTCTCACGGTACCCTTCGATGAACGCTGATTTCAGGCAACCAGCACGGCCGGGTGCGGTGCTCTCGATGGTCTGGAACAGGACATGGATGTCCACGCCCCGCTGTTCTATCTCCTGTGTAGCCAGTGACAGCCCGAAGTCGATCAGGACACACCGGGCATCGCTCCCGCGCACGATCAGGTTGCTGGTGGTGAGGTCGCCGTGCATGATCCCTGCAGCATGGAGCAGGCCCACCATACGCCCGGCCTCCCGGAGGTTCTTTTCCGAGAGAGCATCGGTGATCAGGGTCCCCTGCACCTGTTCCATAGTGATGGTATCCCCGGTAATATCACTCATAACCGGTGTAGGTACACCACCTTTGCGAGCGGCATGGATGAGCCGCGCCTCAGCCCGGATCCGCTCGGTGATCAGGCGTTTATCAAGGGCAGGTACCCGGTAGCGCTTGGAGACCCGGCGTTTCTCTGCCATCCCGTCATGGAACGTGACAACTGCCTCGGCACCGCGTCGCTGCGCCCCATCGGAAAACGGTGCTGGTATTGCACCGGCCGGCGCATCATGCTTCCACGTAACCTCAACCTCGTCTGATCGGAACGAGGGATTGATCCGGGAGGATTCCACCGGAAGTGAGATCCCGCTCTCCAGCATCAGTTTTCCCGTGTACGCGATCATCGCCCCGTTATCCCCGAGGTATTTCTTCTCGGGCACGAAGAATTCCGCCCCGCGGTCCTCGCACATTGTACGAAGCATTTCCTGCAAACGGCGGTTCGCTCCGACACCCCCGACCAGGAGCACCTCGTTCTTGCCGGCAAGGGACATGGCCCGTTCGGTAACCTCCACACACATGGCAAAAGCGGTCTCCTGCAGGCTGTAACAGACATCAGGCAAGGGTGCCTTGTGGTCTTTTGCCGCCGAGACGAGCCCGGAGAAGGCAAGGTCCATCCCCTTTACCGTATAGGGCAGCTCAACGTACTGTCCGTCTTTTGCTCGTTCCTCTATGAGCGGACCGCCCGGATGCGGGAAATCTTTTGATCGGGCAAACTTATCGAGTGCATTGCCGATCCCGACATCCAGCGTCTCTCCGAAGATCCGGTAGCGCCCGTTCAGGTACCCGATCACCTGTGTATTTGCCCCGCTTGCATAGAGCACGATCGGGTCTTTGCATCCGGTGGCAAAACAGCCAATTTCGATATGGGCGACACAGTGGTTCACCCCCACGAGCGGGACATCCAGAGCAAGGGCAAGCGAACGGGCAGCGGTGGCAACGGTCCGAAGGCAGGGGCCGAGACCCGGACCCTGCGAGAAGGCGATTCCCTCCACCTTCTCCGGCTCCATAAGTACAGAACCGATCAGTTCCTTCATTGCCGAGGCATGGTGCTGTGCAGCCTCTCGTGGGTGGATGCCGCCATGCGCAGGGCTGTAGGGCCGCGAAGCCAGAGAAACTAAATCGCGATCAAAAAGAGCGGCACTGAGGTTCCAGGCAGTGCCCTCAATCCCCAGTATCTGCCCAAAAACAGGCATTGTGGTTATTTTCTGAACTCAGTATATCCGCACTTGCCGCAGGTTATCCGGTCCTTGTGGTCTGCCATCATGACACCGGGTCCGCAGCGCGGGCAGTATTTCTTTGTGGTGGTGACCGTTGCACCCTCGACCTTGAAGTAGGCACCCCTCTGGGGTCCCTTGGCTGCTGCCGCTTTCTTCGCTGCTGCCATGGTTATGCCGCCTCTTCCTTGGGTTTGGGCATGCCGCGCGCTGCAAGGTGCGGGCGCTCGGTCTTGTTCCTGCTCTCTTCGTTCTCGTAGATACGGGACGAGCCGGTGAGTTCCGTCTTTCCAAAGCTGCTGTGCAGGGTGTCAAGGGTTACCTGATGCTCTTTTACATTGAGCAGAGCGCAGAGTTTGCCGATGATCTGCATGCGGGAGGGGGTCGCTCCATCGTATTTGAGGGTAAACTGAACCTCTCTTCTGGATAAAAGTTCATTCCTTTTATCACTGGTGATCTCAAAGTCCATCGATATCCTGTAATTATTGGGAACCGGTTTATTTAAAGCATGACCTTCGATCGACATCTGAAAAAAGGGGGATTGATACGTGCGGGAGTGGACTGCGGCTGTTGCAGTTAATGATCTTTATGAACCGGGCAGAAACGCTCGAGAAACTGCCGTGCAGTTTCCTGTGCGCCGGGAGTTACCGTACGGAGGACAACCCCCTCGTGGGGCTGGCCGTAGAGAACAATTGATCCCATCGGTGCTGCGATCACCATGGGGATGACAGCGAGATCTTCTTCCCCGTCCACGATGATAGTGGCGGGGGGGTGGGCTACAGCACGGTTGATCGCCGCAATCAGGTCCTCGGTCAGTGAACCGGCCGGGTTTTTGACCCGGATACAGTCTCCATGGACCGGTGGTATTTTCCTGCACGGCGATCGCATGGTATACCCATCGACAACCGCTACCGCAGGTTTGATGCCTGCTTTATGGAGGTTGTGGGTGACGACATCCCCCACACTATAAACGGGGGTAGTGGAGAGCCGGGGGAGGAGATCCCTGATCTCCCGGTGCAGTTCTCCGAAAGGTTCCTTGAAGAGCTTCCGGTGCTCCTCCGGGAGAGTGAGCATCAGCGAACCTTCAGCGCATAACGACCCGGCAGCTTGATGTTCATCCGTTTTGCCACTTCAGAGTTCTCCGGATCGATGATGACCAGATAGCCGGACCAGTCTTCACTCAGGTTGGATGTGCCGCAAATCACGCAATTCTCTCCCTCAACAACGCGGTGGCAGTCACGGCAGACCTTGCCCTGTTTCTTCTTATTCGCCGGAGGCATGCTCCTTCCTCTTGCCCTTTGCTTTATCAGGTGTCCGCTCCTTTGTGGTGCCTGCACCTGCCGACTGCTCGGCCTTCTCTTTCTCCTTTGCAATCTCCTCTTCGAGCCAGAGGGCCGTGCCAAGACCGGCCTGCCGCATGGTAAGCCCAATCTTGCTGTCGCGGGGCTCGCGCTCGTTTAAGGATAACGTCACGACCCGAACGCGGACAACATCGCCCACTCCGATGAAGCGTTTGGATTCCTGGCAGATGAGTCGGGCGTTCTTCTCATCGTAGTTGATGTACTCGTCCGATATCTGGCTGACGTGCAACATTGCATCGATAGGCCCGAGGCTGATGAACGCGCCGAAACTTGTTGTCTCGACAACCACACCCTCGATCACTTCCTGAAGTGCGAGCCGCAGTACCATGGCCTCGAACTTCACGTCGTAATAGACTCCGCCGTCTCCGGGGACAAGTTCACCCTCGCCAACGTCCTGCACTTTCGTAACGCAGATAAAGATCCCGATCTCCTTGTCGATGCTCCCTTCGAGCTGTTCCTGGAGGACATCGAGGATCACTTTCTCAAGGTTCTCTCCCAGCCGCTGGGGAGGCACCCTGACCTTGTCCTCAAGCATCAGTTT
>JBAYMI010000137.1:0-6267 GCA_041663625.1 Methanoregula sp. | reverse complement strand
TTTTATCTCATTCCCATCATCCTGATCGCATTCTCCCGGCCGAAACTGAGTATATACGGGACAGTAATCATTGGATGGCTTTACGTTGCGCTCGTCTTTCTTATCGGGCTGCCGGATATCAGGCTCTATGCCGTTGCAACGGTCTGGTTCTATATCTTTGTCTCGCTCGGGGTTCTCATCTCCACCTATTCCCAGGTATACCGCAAGGAAGGGGAGAAGAGCTGCGGTGCTTACTATAATTCGCAGGCCGGAGCCTTCAGCTATGACAGGGCGACTCTCAAAATCCGCGATGCCAACCGGAAATTTGCCAGCATGATCCGGTACGAATGCGATGAACTGATGAAAAAGTCCCTCCCGGATCTTATTGATGATGAGGAATGCAGAAATTTCCTCAACCAGGTACGGGATCTCCGGCGGGTCGGGGATATCGAGGTTAAGTTCCGTGCATGGGACGGGAGCATGCGCTGGGCGCTCGTCTCGGCCGCCGAGACCGATGAACCCGGTGTCATCTGTACGGTCGTTGATATCACGGATAGCAAGTTGTCCCAGGAAGCCCTGACCCAGGCAAACCGTAAACTGAACCTGCTCAACAACATTACCCGTCATGATATCCTCAACCAGCTGACTGCCCTGCTCGGGTATATCGAGCTTGCAAAACAGGACAATACCGATCCGGCAATGACCACGTACCTTGAAAAGGAGCAGACGGCAGCAAACGCGATCCGGCGCCAGATCCTCTTTACCCGGGACTACCAGAACATTGGTGTCAACTCCCCGCAGTGGCATAATGTTGCCGAGACTATCACCCTGGCAACAGCGATTATCGATCCCCGCTCGGTCTTCGTCCGCGTCAATATCCCCCCCGTAGAGATCTATGCCGATCCGCTGCTTGAGAAGGTGTTCTACAACCTGATCGAGAACTCCATCCGCCATGGCGAGCATGTGACGGAGATCATCGTACGGGCCGTAGAGCGTACGGATAGCCTCGATATCATCATCGAAGATAATGGTGTGGGAGTTCCCGATGCCGAGAAGGAGCATATCTTCCGGAGGGAATATTTCAAGAATACCGGTTTTGGTCTCTTCCTCTCACGGGAGATCCTGGCGATAACGAATCTCACCATCTCGGAAACGGGAACGCCGGGTAAAGGTGCCCGGTTCATTATCCGCGTCCCCCGCGAACAGTTCCGTTCGATTCCGGAACACCCGGCCTCCAGCGGAAAATCCTGAACTCTTTTTACGCAAAGATAATTAAAAAAGGTAAGACCCCGACGTCCTCAGCAGACGCGGGGCACCGGATCGCCCATCGGGGGTTCGATGAAACGCTCTCCGCCGATTGCGGTCTCCATGATGACGTGGGCTCCTTTTGTCACGGTGCCGACAATGGTTGCATCCTTTCCGTACCGGTGCGACCGGAGTGCGGCAAGGATCTCTTCTGCATCGGAGGCAGGAACGCCCATGACCACTTTGCCTTCGTTTGCCACTTCGAGAGGGTCGATTCCAAGCATTGCAGCGGCGCTTTTCACGCTCTTCCTGAGAGGGATCTGCTCTTCGCGGATGCGGACGCAGACCTTTGATTTACGTGCCATCTCGTTGATTGCGCTTGCAAATCCGCCCCGCGTTGGATCTTTCATCGCATGGATGGTACCGGCATCAAGGACTTTTGCCATCATCCGCGACAGCGGGGCAACGTCTGAGAGGATCTGTTCCCCGAGATCAAATCCTTCCCGGTGTGCCATGATGGCAAGGCCGTGATCTCCGAGGGTTCCGGACACAATGATCAGATCGCCCGGAACAAGCCCATTGTCCCGGACCACTTTTTTTGCAACTCCGATTCCGGCAGTGTTGATCGCAATCCCGTCAAGTGCGCCGCGTTCCACGACTTTGGTGTCTCCCGTGACAATGCTGGCCCCTGCTTCTCCGAGCGCTTCGTCCATGGATGCGACAATCCGCTCAAGATTGGCGACCTCGAATCCCTCTTCAAGGATCATTCCGCAGGAAAGAGCGATCGGCCGGCCTCCCATCATGGCAAGGTCGTTGACGGTCCCGCAGACCGAGATCCTGCCGATGTCACCGCCCGGGAAGAAGATGGGGCGGACAACATGGGAATCGGTGGTGAACACAAGGTTTTCGCCGCCGAACGGGATGACCGCACCGTCATCCATGGCCTCAAGCCCGATACCCCCGGCATTGTTGTGCTTGAACTTTGTCAGGGTCTGGAGCAGTTCGCCCATCACTTCGCCGCCGGCGCCATGCATCATGTTAACTTTCATGTCAGTCTTCCACCTCGATCTCTACGTTCGTGACAACGATCTCCCGGCCTTTCACCAGTTCGGGGAGGGCGCCGCATTTCGGGCAGACATAGATCTCATCGCCCGTGTACCCGCAGGGACAGCGTGTCTCCGGGGAAATCTCGTGGCATTCCAGGACAGCCTGTTGGAACAGGGGATCCTCTTCCTTGAGGGTGTCGAACAGGAAGATGACCTGTTCGGGATTCACCATTGCCATCTTCCCCACGTCAACACTGATCTTTTTTACCTTTGTTGCCTTGTGCTCGTGTGCTGCCGTACGTGCCGTAGCGTACAGGTCATATGCAATGGAATACTCGTGCATCAGTTCTCCAGCTGCGCGTAGACCTGCTTGAAGATCTCACGGGTCTCAAGCCCTTCTTCGCGGGAGAGCCGCTGGATGGCAAAACCGACATGGACAAGCACGAATTCGCCGACTTTCACGTCGACAAGGTCGAGCCTGACTTCCTGCCTGAGATCGCCATAATCGACAAGGCCGATATTGCCCTCTTTTATTTCAAGGACTTCTGCGGGAACTGCAACACACATCGATGATCCTCTCAGCTATCTGTCAATCCATATAGGCGTTCCAACAACATAAAAACAATGATTCGATACCGACGAACCTGCGGATAACGGGAACGGAGATTTAAGAGATGCGGTAAAACCGGATGAAATCTGCGGTCAAATCAAAGAAAAACGCCGGGGAAGAGATTGAACAAAATTGTTCAACTCTTTATCTCCCGCTGTCCGGCTGGATGTTCTCATCGAGATCGATCGAGGCTCCGGCTTCTGCGGCGTTCGTTGTCATGTTGACCGCCAGGTATCCACAAAGTGCAACGAATCCCAGCAGGAGAAGCCCGAGCAATAAAAGTTTAGAGGCATAGGGTGACATGGCGATCACGGCGTCCCGTTAAACCATAACTCGTGCTGGATCGAGATCGTCCCGGGTGAGTAGGTACTTATCCGCCTCTGCCACGGTTTTTGTGAGCGCGCCCGCAAACCGGATCCCGGTTTCTGCCAAGATCGTTTCTGATGCCAGCGTGAACGTCGTTGAAAAGATGATCTTGATTAAATTTCCAACGGTTATGATATCCGGCGGGGTGGGTGTTCCTTCCTTCACGAAAGCCTCCAATTTGTAATCAGTGATCGCGGGTGCAGTTGATCCGCTTCCTTGATCCTCTGACGGCCCGCCGCCGAATTAAGATACCGAGTGACAGCTTTTTCTATTTCCGATTCAGGAATGCACTTTTTTGTGGTGTTCAAACAAATTCACCGGGGAAAAAAGGTGCGAAATTTCGAAGAACGCATCTAATTGTTATTATATTGTAAAAAGCAAGTGACAATCCAAACTTCAGATAAAAATATATGCAACTAATATATACTCCCCAATCGAAGATGTGGACACTTGTCAACTGAGCGTAGTATAAAGGACTTGTTAAATTCCGGATTGGGGAAACAGAAAAAACTACTCCTTATTTTATCGATGAACTCGAATCTACCGAAAACAAAGGAAGAAATAATTAAAATAATTCAACATTATGGCGTCAAAGACATAAGTGATAATAGAATATCCAGTTTATTATCCGACCAGCAGTTAGTGGAAAATACTACAAAAGGATGGAAACTTACTCCTTCAGGACAAAAAGATATTTTAAAACGATTTAATATTTCCACAGATTTCGATAACAATTCTAAAGAAATAGAATTTAAAAATTTATTACATCCTCTTATCAAGGAACATGCAATCCCCTCATTTCAAAGTGGTGATTATCGTAACGCCGTTTTAACCTCAATGACTGCTCTATCTCATCAAATTCGCAAAAAAACTGGTCTTAAGGAGGATGGCGACAAACTTTTCAATACAGTCTTTTCCCCCACTCATCCGTATTTAGTTTTTAGTGATCTTGATAATGAGGATGTTCAAAAGGGATTTTTGCTTATATTCAAAGGAGCACAGATGGGTATTCGCAATCCCAACGCTCATTCTTTAGAGCATGATTTAACTCTAGAAAAAGCGGCACAACATATGGTATTCGCAAGTTTGCTTGCTCGAATGATTGATGAAGCAACTTTGAAACACAATGAATAATTATTTTTCAAAAAAACAGGCTCAATAGTATCCATATTTTTTATGAGCCTGTTCAATCGAAAGGATTTCTTGAACTTTTACTAGTTTTTCTTCTTTATCGATATCATAGTACGCCGTGTAACTTCGGGAAATGTGAAGACGGTAGATAACAACACCGCCCTTTAAAACAATTTTTTCCTTATCCCCATGTGTCCCCGGATAAGGCTCCTGCTCCAGTCTATCCAGCGCGGTTTTGATGATCCGACGTGTTTTGTCTGGCAGACGGTTTATATCGTCAGATAGTCCATGCCAGAGTACCAGTTTAAAGGTCAATCCTTAATCTCCGAAAGAGGAACATATTCGTCAGCCTTGCGGCTGTGCCACATCTTCACGTCTTCTTCTAGCCGGCGCTTCTTCCGATCCTCGATCATATCCTTCAAAAGCTCTGCATAGGTCTGGCCTGCGGATCGCATCTCTGAAAGTTCCCTCCATACCGGTTCAGTAACCGGGATACGCTTTACTACAGACATGATCATATGATACACATGGCAAATATGAATAACTTTGGATTGTTCATTTTACCTGTGAGACCTGTGCCATTCCCTTTTTGATCTCCGTTAACATGTCGATCATGAAATCGGGATTATGGGCAACGGCGTTTTTCCAACTTTCTTTATAGTTCCTTGCCTGTTCCGTCATTTCGATCCCGCACATGTGACAATGTTGGGCAATCGGGCTGTTCATCGCAAAACAGAACGGGCATTGTTTGGGGATGTTCTGCTTTGAAAGTTCGGCTTTCTTCTTGATGCCTGTTTTATCTAGAAATTCGTTATAAATATCGTCGTTGCCTAGTTTCAGATAGGTTTTCATCATGTCGGTGCTCTGATTCACCCATGCAATTTCACGGATCACGCCCTCATGATACCCATCTTTCACCATTTCCGTTATCCGGGAGCCCCTGAAAAGGTGCGGGGTAACCTTCTTTTTAATCTCTGCCCGATCCGCGTTGCGAGTGATCGCGTATGCAATAGCGCGATATTGCATCTTTCCACCCTTAACTGAATCCGTGAAAATGAGGTTATCGCCATTGGGGATTCCTGGATACTCCCGCCTCCATGCTGCGAGATATTCCACACTCATAAGCAGGGGGGCTAACCGTTTCTTTTTGGTTTTTTCATCGGAGATTGATAATTTTATAGCCCCTTCCGGCGTGTATTCGACATCGTGCCATTTTGCCCGGGCGATTTCCCCGATCCGCGCGGCACTCTCAAAAGTCACTGCAATGATCGCCTTATCCCGGCTCGTTTTGGCCGCTTTTATCATCGCTGCGATTTCCTGCCGAACGAGCATATCTTTTGCTTCGCGGGTTTCGGGTATCGGAGGGGTGCGGATCTCGGATAGATTATCTCGGGTGATTGTTGTGAGATTCCGTTTTGCCAGCCATGTGTAAAAAGACTTTATCATCTGAATATGAACGGCAATCGTGTTGGGGGCATATCCTCCCCGCACGTGTCCCGTCCTGTATGATTGCATCCGGCTGATCGCTTCTATCATCGTGTCCGGTGTCATGTCGGACCAGTTCCCGGTATAGAACTTCCTCCACGATACGAGAATTTGGGCGATCTTCGATGCTTGGGTACTTCCGATATACCGATAGGCTTTCTCGTATTCAATGAATTTTTGAATCAGATCGGCATTTTTCCGATCTATCTGTTTTCGTTTAATTCCCCTCTGTAGCAGGTGTTCCCAGTACCCCGGGGCGTCGCGCTCGTGGAAATACACAGTTTCCATAGTATAAAATGTGTGAAAAAAGATATGAACATTCTTACTGACGCCGGGGAAGAGATTTGAACTCTTGAGGTGCAGGGCACCAGTAGCTTTCAAGGCTACCGCCTTCCCGGACTAGAC
>JBAYMI010000136.1:0-6274 GCA_041663625.1 Methanoregula sp. | reverse complement strand
GGAGATGATATAATAGTAAAGGGATTCTCCATCTCATTCATCCGTTCCCGGATGTCCATAAGGATGTGTTTTATAGAAATTTTCAGAAGATCGACCTCGCGTTCGAGGCTCTGGAGCCTGACCGCTGGATCTTCCACTGACGCAGCAGAAATGATGTCGTCAACCTGGATTTGATTAACAGCCATGGCGAATATCCAATTATTTATTGTTTTAGTAAATAAACACATCTATTTGAAAAAAAGCAAAATTTAAAGTCTGTTTATTAATACATTGGGTATTACGGCAACAAATGATAAATCTCACGGACTCTCCCGGGATACATTTCAGGCTCTGTTGCATGAATCATGGAGATAAATAAATCGGGTACCCTGGGAATGGATCTCCCCGCAGAGTTCCTGCCTGTTCCACCGGTGGAAAAAGATCAGTTCCCTTTTCCTTATCAGGGAGTCCCACCCATCACTCTTCATGGATCCGGTCATTGAACAGATACGACAGGAACTAGAAAACCAGGTAGATCCGGAGATCCAGAAGTCCTCAAAGCGCTTCTTCAAGGAAGAGACCCGGTGCTATGGCATGAAAACCGCCACCGTGATCGCGATGGCAAAGAAGTACTGGAACGTGGTGAAAGGCCGGCCGAAAACAGAGATCTTTACCCTGTGTGAGGAACTCTACCAGTCGGGATACCTGGAGGAATCCTTCATCGTCTCCGAATGGGCCCATGCCCTCTCCGGACGGTACGAGAAAGAGGATCTTGCGGTGTTCCGGCGCTGGATAGAGACCTATATCACCAACTGGGCGTCGTGCGATGGTTTTTGTAACCATACGATGGGCGACTTCATCGAGCAATTCCCGGAAGATATCGACGAACTGAAGCGCTGGACGAAGTCAGAGAACCGCTGGATGCGCCGGGCGGCAGCAGTATCCCTCATTATACCAGCAAAACACGGGAAGTTCCCGGATGAGTCCATGGAGATTGCCGACCTGCTCCTGACAGATAACGATGATATGGTGCAGAAAGGCTATGGCTGGCTGCTGAAAGAGGTGAGCCGGAAGCACACCGATGAGGTCTACTCCTATGTCATGAAGAACAAGAGAATGATGCCCCGGACCGCGTTGCGGTACGCCATCGAGCTGATGCCGAAGGATCTCAAAGCCGTGGCGATGAAGAAAGACTGGTAGAAAACTAAAAAGTGTGATAAAATTATGCCGGTGCAGCGGTGTCCTCAAGAAGATACTTCCACACGAAGGCAGCGATCACTGCCCCGATGATCGGTGCAATGATGAAGAGCCAGAGTTGCGCAAGTGCAGTTCCCCCGACAACCAGTGCAGGGCCAAGACTGCGGGCCGGGTTGATAGATGCACCGGTTATGGGGATACACACCAGGAGGATAACCGTAAGCGCAAGACCTATGGGAATCCCGGCAAACCCGGCAGGGGCGGATTTACTTGTCACCCCGAAGATTACCAGCAGGAACACGAAGGTCAGGAGAACCTCAGCGATAAGTCCGGAGACCATGGAGTAACCGCCCGGTGATGCAACACCGTACCCGTTCTGTCCCAGTCCGGTTGTTGCCACGTCAAATCCCGGAAGCCCGGTCATGATCGAGAGCAGCAGGACCGAGGCAAGAACCGCCCCGATACACTGGGCAATGATATAGTAGACCGCATCCTTCGATCCGATCTTCCCGTTCACCAGCATCGCGATGGTGATGGCCGGATTGATATGGCAACCGGAGATATGACCGATTGCGTAGACCATGGCAACAACCGTCAGCCCAAAAGCAAGCGCAATCCCGAGAAAACCGATGTGTTCTCCGGCAACGACAGCACTCCCTGTCCCGATAAGGATCAGAATAAAGGTCCCGAGTAATTCGGCAAGGTACTTCTTCCACTCATTCGTAAAAACCACCCACTCCCCGGAAATAATCCCGGTGAGTGGTTGTCAACCTCAGGGTTTATACAGGTATCGGGATTCCTGTCTTACCCATGCAGGTGATCCTGCGGAACCAGACCGGACAGATGATCCACCCTATAATCTCAGCAAAGGTTGGCACATCGCGGCTGTACAAGGCTGATGAGATCTTCAAGGTTCTGGCACCGGTTGATCTCATCGGAGCTGGCCACCAGCAAGAGGTCTTTTCCTGCCTGGACGAGTATAGCGGGAAACGTTGTGATGCCCGTGCCAAGCTCGGAGAAGAATTCATTGCGGTTCAGGAACCGTGCCGGTATCCCAAGATCCTTGACAAAGCGTTTCCAGTCCTTCTTCATCCCTATCGGACTGTAGGTTATCGCTGTAAGGTTGCATGAGTCCTTACCGTGGGACCCACCGGTCTTCGAGGAGTAATCCTTCATGCCCGGTAATACGCCGCCGTCGGCATTATAGACGAAAATGAGGGTCTTCCCGTATGACATGGAGAGAGCAGTTCTCTCTTCCGGCATATATTTTGAGAGGATGGAAAAAGTTCAAGTAATGATTGGATTTCCCTGAAAAGAGGGTACGGTTCAGCTGCACCCTGTCCAGCCGCAGTGCTTGCAGATCCCCTTGTTGCAGCCTTCCCCGAAATCCAGCGGCTCGCCGCAGTCAGGGCAGGGATTTTTTTTATTGACTTCGCGGATGTCCCAGTCTTTTAAGGTCGTGATGCTCTGGTTCTTTGCCGAGAGCTCGATGCAACGTCCCACGACATCCGCACAGGAATGCCCTTCCGATGCGGGATTCTTGAGAGCGACAATGCAGTTGACTTTCGCAAACTGTTTCACGAACTTGGTGAAGGGAACCCCGTTCTGAAGGCCGGTGCTGATGGCCCGGCCAAGGGCGCTGCTGTTGGCCTCGCAGCCCCCGCTCCCGACCGTCCTGATAAAGACCTCCATCGGTTTTCCGTCCAGGAGGTTGACCGTCACATACAGGCGGCAGCAGCCGGACTGGCAGAGGAACGTCCGCCCGGAGAGTTCCCGGGGCCGGTTGATCGAAAGCACCGGGATTTTTTCAGGAACATTTCTCCCGGCAACGGGAACAGGAGCGGGTACCGGGACAGGTGCGGTCTCCTTGAGGGAGAGAACCACATCCTCCCTGCTGCCGGTCCGGTAGATTGTAATCCCCTTGAGCTTCAGCGACCAGGCCATGAGGAGGGCTTCCGCACAATCCTCCTTGGTTGCGGACGATGGCATGTTGATGGTCTTGCTGATGGAAGCATGGACATGCTTCTGGAACTCGGCCTGCATCAGGATGTGATCCTTCCAGTTGATATCGAGAGCGGTCTTGCAGAGCTCGCGGAACTCCGCGGAAAGCCAGTGCAAGTCCTGTACCGTCCCTTTCTCATGGACATGGGCGATCACTTCCTCGATCTTCTTCTCGCGTTCATTCCCGGCAAAGCCCATGCGGGAAAGAGTGACGCTGAGATGCTCGCGGAAGACCGGATTTACAATGACAAACGTCTTCCCGACCGTGTTCTTCCGGGTATAGGCAAACGAGAAGATCGGTTCGATCCCGCTCGAACAACCGGCAAGGAGGGAGATCGTGCCGGTAGGGGCAATGGTCGTCATGGCCGCATTCCGGATCGGGAACTCCGTCCAGATGCTTCCCTGCCATGCCGGGAATGACCCGACCTTTTCTGCACGCCGGCGCGATTCGTCGATCGCTGTCTCGGTCACGATCTGCATGATCCGCCCGCACCAGTCACGCCCTTCGGGAGAATCGTACGCAAGCCCGGCCATCAGGAGAGCATCGTGGACTCCCATGAGGCCCAGGCCAATCTTCCGCGTCTTTCTTGTCGCTTCCGCGATCTGCGGGATCGGGAAGACATTCCGGTCAATGACCAGGTCAAGGAACCGGGTGGCCATGCGGGCGGTTGCTGCGAGTTCCTTCTCATCAAGAACGCCGTCGTGTACGCAGGTGGCAAGGTTGATGCTGCCGAGTACGCAGCTCTCAAAGGGAAGGAGGGGCTGCTCCCCGCAGGGGTTGGTGGTGTCGATCTCGCCAAGGTTGGGGGTGGGATTCCGCCGGTTGATCTCATCGAAAAAGAGGATCCCCGGCTCGCCGTTCTTCCAGATCCCCTCAACAATGGCGGTCCAGATACGACCCACCGTGACAGAATCGCCGGTATGGGGATGGGTGAGCCAGACGGTCTCAAACTGCCTGCGGGCGACAAGGTCCATGAACCGGTCATTGACCATCACGGAGATGTTGAAGTTGGAAAACTCGCCTTCCTTGGTCTTTGCGGTGATGAACGGGATGATATCGGGATGCCAGACATTGAGGATCCCCATGTTCGCCCCGCGCCGGCGGCCTCCCTGCTTGATCACGTCAGTTGCAGCATTGAAGACCCGCATGAATGAGACCGGGCCGGAGGCTACCCCCTCGGTTGACTGGACCGGAGAGCCCTCCGGCCGGAGGTGCGAGAAGTTATACCCGGTTCCCCCGCCGGTCTTGTGGATGATCGCTCCCTGCTTCATCGCATCGAAGATCCCGTCAATAGAGTCCGTAACGGGGAGCGTAAAGCACGCGGAGAGCTGGCCGAGCTCAGTACCGGCGTTCATCAGTGTGGGAGAATTGGGAAGGAAGCGCAGCGAGCGCATGGCCTCAAAAAAGCGGGCTTCTTCTTCCCTGTCTTCGGCAAGAGCCGACGCTACGCGGCGGCAGATGTCCTCAAAGCTGGTTTCGCCTTTGCGGAAATATCGTGCAGAAAGGATGCTGTCAACAACGGGTGAGGCACTCATAAATTATTCCTGATTCGTTCTGTCTGGTTCATGAAATTTCTCAATAAGGGGATGCGGAATCCACAGATCTTTACCCGGGATATTCTCATGTGGATAGTATCCCTGAATTAAAATCAGTTTCCGATCATGCATGCGTATGTGCGGACCGGAGGGGATCCGGGATGGGCATCATAGCTGCACATGCCGGATACTGCACTTATCGAACGGAGGGGGTAATCCCAAGGTTCTTCAGAAACTGCTCGTGAAGCCGGGTGTCATCACCCAGTTCGGGATGGAACGAGAGGGCCATATGGCTTCCCTGTTCCACGGCAACAATGCCCTGCGGTGCCCGGGCAAGGATCTTCACGCCGGCACCGGTTGAGGTGACCAGGGGTGCCCGGATGAAGACTGCGTGGAACGGGTCGCCCTGAAGTCCATCAATCACAAGATCCGTCTCGAACGACTCCTTCTGCCGGCCGAACGCGTTCCGGTCTACGGCCATATCGATGAGACAAAGCGGGTGGATCCGGGGGTCATCCACGCTGGTCGCCATCAGCACCATACCGGCGCAGGTCGCGAAGATTCCGCCGTTGAAGCTGCAGATCGGTTCGTAGAGCCCGTTCTTGTCGATGAGCCGGGAGATGGTGGTAGATTCCCCACCCGGCAGAGCAAGAGCGTTGCAGTGAGCGAGATCACCGGGGCTCCTTACCTCGAAGACTTCGGAAGAGGGACCTTGACCCATCCGTTCAAGCGCCAGGAGAAACGCGTCGATGTGCTCGCTCACATTTCCCTGGAGGGCAAGTACACCAATCTTAGCGTCCACGGGTCTGAAGCACCTCGTCATCCCGGAGCTTGTGGACATCGAGGCCCGGCATTGCATCACCAAGGCCCTTGCTGACTCTGGTGATTACTTCAGCATCATCGAAGTGGCTGACTGCTTCCACGATAGCCTTGGCCATCCGTTCGGGGCTTGAGGATTTGAAGATCCCGGACCCGACGAAGACACCGTCAGCGCCCAGCTGCATCATGAGAGCTGCGTCAGAGGGCGTGGCAATTCCGCCTGCCGAGAAGTTCACGACCGGCAGCCTGCCGCGCTCAGCGCATTCGAAGACCAGTTCCGCGGGAGCTTCAATCTCGCGGGCATAATCGGTCATCTCCTGCTTGTCAAGGCCCTTGAGCATGCGGATCTCTCCCATGATCGTGCGCATGTGGCGGACAGCTTCCACGACATTACCGGTACCTGCCTCTCCCTTGGTCCGGATCATTGCCGCACCTTCGTTTATCCTGCGGAGTGCCTCGCCGAGATCGCGTGCACCGCAGACAAAGGGAACCTTGAACTGCTTCTTATCGATATGGTATTGTTCGTCGGCGGGCGTCAGGACCTCGCTCTCGTCAATCATGTCAACGCCAAGGACTTCCAGTACCTGGGCTTCAACAAAATGGCCGATCCGCACCTTTCCCATCACCGGGATCGATACTGCCTCGATGATCCCGATGACCTTTTCGGGGTCTGCCATGCGTGCAACGCCCCCTTCTTTCCGGATATCGGAGGGCACGCGCTCCAGCGACATGACTGCGACCG
>JBAYMI010000135.1:0-6294 GCA_041663625.1 Methanoregula sp. | reverse complement strand
GAGGTTCGAGATCACGTGGTCGCCGAGGACCTTGCAGAGCACGTCATCCTTGAGCAGCGCTGCGTTCGCGTCCATAAGGCTGCCGGGCAGCATATCGATATGGAGTTTCTTGCGTGCCTTCTCATCGAGATGGTAGATGTTCGTGTTCGTGCTCTCCGGGGGCATGATCTTGTTCTTGACACCGTCGAGACCGGCTGCGAGCATGCAGGCGAACGTGAGGTACGGGTTGCACATCGGGTCAGGGCTGCGGAACTCGGCACGGGTGCTGTTGCCCCGGGCTGCCGGGACGCGGACAAGGGCCGAGCGGTTGGCTGCACTCCAGGAGATATAACAGGGAGCTTCGTAGCCGGGGACCAGGCGCTTGTACGAGTTGATGGTCGGGTTTGCAACACGGGTGATGGCCTTTGCGTGCTTCAGGATACCGCCGATGTAGTACATCGCGGTGTCGGAGAGCTGCAGTTCTGCGTTTGCATCGAAGAACGCATTCTTGCCGTTTTTGGCGAGCGAGCCGTGGGTGTGCATGCCGCTGCCGTTGATACCGGCAATCGGCTTGGCCATGAAGGATGCATGGAGGCCATACTGCAGGGCAATGGACTTGGCTGCAAATTTGAAGGTGATGACGCGGTCTGCGGTGGTGAGTGCATCGCCGTACTTGAAATCGATCTCGTGCTGGCTGTCTGCAACTTCGTGGTGGGATGCTTCGATCTCAAATCCCATGTCGCTGAGGGCGAGAACAACATCCCGGCGGACATCTTCTGCGGAATCGGTAGGGGCAAGATCGAAATAGGCCCCGTGATCAACGAACTCGGTGGTTGGAACGCCGTCATACATCTTGAACAGGAAGAATTCCAGTTCCGGGCCGGTGTTGAAGGTGTAGCCCATCTTTGCTGCATCGGCCAGTGTCTTATGAAGCACGTAGCGGGGATCGCCATCGAACGGCTTGTTGCCATAGGTCTGGATGTCACAGATGAACCGGGCAACTTTTCCCTCCTGGGGTCTCCAGGGAAGAACCGCGTACGATGCCGCGTCGGGCCTGAGGAGCATGTCGGACTCTTCAATCCGTGTAAATCCTTCGATGGATGAGCCATCGAACCATATACCTTCGGTCAGTGCTTTTTCAGCCTGAATCGCAGGGATTGAGACGTTTTTCGGCTGACCCTGGATGTCAGTGAACTGAAGCCGGATAAATTTGACTTTATCCGCTTCTATCTTCTTCAGTACTTTCGTTACGTCTGCTGGCATATTGGAAAAGATGTTCCACCCAATTATACTTATATTTATTGCGCCAACTTAACTCCACAATTGAAGGAATGTTCATAAGATTGAGAACATATGTTCAACAGTTGTTCAACAGTATTGGATCAATTTCCATTGTGATAATATGTGTGGGATTATTGGTGTAATTGACCGGCGCCGCCATCTCATGGATGGCTCCAAGATAAAAGAAGCCCTGGCATCCATGGACGAGCGGGGGAGCGGAGAAGGGGCGGGCTATGTTGCGTACGGAATCTATCCGGATTACAAGGAGTACTATGCCCTCCATGTATTCTTCGACAATATCCGCGAGGACAAGGCGCCGCTGGACAACCTGCTCGAAAAATGGGGAACGATTGTTCACGATGAGCAGATCAAGACCTACGAACAGCCGGGTCTCCGCAAGGTCCACACCCCGTGGCGATATTTCTTCCGCCCCGACCCCCACATGATGCCCAAGAGTACCACACCGGAAGAGGACATCATCACCTACCTGGTCATGAAGGTGAACAGCGAGCGCAACGGCGCACTCATATTCTCATCAGGGAAAAATCTCGGGGTCTTCAAGGCCGCCGGGTGGCCGGAGGATGTAGCCAACTTCTACCGCATCCAGGACTACAAAGGCTACCTCTGGCTTGCCCATAACCGCTACCCTACGAACACGGCCGGCTGGTGGGGCGGGGCGCACCCCTTCAACCTCCTCAACTGGAGCGTTGTCCACAACGGGGAGATCACATCCTACGGCACCAACCGGCGGTACATAGAAAGCTACGGGTACAAGTGCACGATGTATACCGACACGGAAGTAGTCGCGTACCTCGTTGACCTGCTGGTTCGGAAGCACGGGCTGTCCGAGAAGATGGCAGTCCGGGCACTCGCCCCTCCCTTCTGGGAAGAGATCGACCGGATGCCGGCAAAAGAGCAGGAACTGAACCGGGCGATACGCCTGACCTACGGCCCTGCCCTCATGAACGGCCCCTTTGCCATCTGCGTTGCCAATGAGAACTCGCTGTTCGGGTTTACGGACCGCATCAAGCTCCGCCCCCTTGTCAGCGGGGAGAACGGGGACCGGCTCTTCATCTCCAGCGAAGAGGCTGCCATCCGGAGGATCGATCCGGACGTGGGAAATATCACCATGCCCAAAGCCGGTGAGCCGGTCATCGGGACGGTGTACTCATGAGCATCGGGAGCACGCCGCTAAAGTTCAGGGTTGCCATCGATACGGACCGGTGCATGAACTGCGGGCGCTGCATCGAGAACTGCTCGTATGGCGTGTACCGCAAAGAGGGGGATGCAATCCGCATCAATTCCCGGAACTGCGTGGCCTGCCACCGCTGCCTTGCCTTCTGCCCGCGGGATGCCATCGAGATCGAGGAGAAACCCAACGATTACCGGAGCCACCCGGTCTGGACCCGCGAGGCCCGCGAGGCCATCTTCAACCAGGCAAGGACCGGCAAGATAGTCCTTGCCGGCATGGGCAATGCCAAGCCGTACCCCATCATCTTCGACCAGCTCGTCCTCGATGCCTGCCAGGTGACCAACCCGAGCATCGACCCGCTCCGGGAACCCATGGAGCTCCGGACCTATATCGGCAAGAAACCCTCGTCGCTTTGCCTCAGGCAGCTGCCCGGTGGCGATGTTGAACTCAGGACCAAACTCACCCCCAACCTCCAGATCGAGACCCCGATCATGATCGGGCATATGAGTTACGGCGCCATCAGCTTAAACGCCCAGATGGCCCTTGCCAAAGCCGTGAGCAGGATCGGAACGTTCATGGGCACCGGGGAGGGCGGGCTCCACGAGTCGCTCTATCCCTACCAGAGCCACATGATCGTGCAGGTGGCATCCGGCCGGTTCGGCGTGGACATCAACTATCTCGAGCGGGGAGCCGCCATCGAGATCAAGATCGGGCAGGGCGCCAAGCCGGGCATCGGCGGCCACCTCCCGGGCGAGAAGGTCTGTGCCGATGTCTCGTGCACCCGCATGATCCCGGAGGGGAGCGATGCCATCAGCCCCGCACCCCACCACGATATCTACAGTATCGAGGATCTCAAGCAGCTGGTCCACAGCCTCAAGGAAGCAACCGAGTGGAAGAAACCGATCTTTGTCAAGATCGCTGCGGTCCACAACTCCGCGGCGATTGCAGCCGGTATCGCCCGATCCGGTGCCGATGCCGTTGTTGTCGATGGTTTCCGCGGGGGCAGCGGTGCCACCCCCCGGGTCTTCCGCGACAACGTGGGCATCCCGGTCGAAGCGGCCGTTGCCAGCGTGGATGCAAAACTCCGGCAGCAGGGAATCCGCAACGAGGTCTCGGTCATTGCGAGCGGCGGCATCCGGGAGAGTGCGGATGTTGCCAAGATCATCTGCCTCGGCGCCGATGCAGTGTATATCGGGACTTCGGCGCTCGTTGCCATGGGCTGCCGGGTCTGCGGCACCTGCTACCGGGGCACCTGTGCCTGGGGTATCGCGACCCAGAAACCCGAACTGGTCCGGCGCCTCGATCCCGAGACCAATGCCGTGCAGGTAGAGAACCTGATCCATGGCTGGACCGACGAGCTCGCCGAGCTCATGGGAGCGGCCGGCATCAACAGCATCGAGAGCCTGCGGGGCAACCGCGACCGGCTTAGAGGCTACATGCTGGACGAGGGGCTGCTGAACGTGCTCGATGTGAAGACGGTGGGGGCATGACGATGCAATCACTCCGTATCGATGGCAGGGACCTGCATTACACGCCCCTCAACCAGCAGATCCGTGCAGCGGTTGCCGACGGGGTAAAGGAGATTGTTATCGACAATGTCCTTGGCCAGCGGTTTATCGGCGACGGCCTGAGGGGCGATGACGTGACCATCACGGTAAACGGCGTTCCGGGCGGTGACCTGGCCATGTTCATGAGCGGGCCGACCATTATCGTCAATGGCAACGCCGATCATGCCCCGGGCAACACCATGGACAAGGGGAAGGTCATCATCCACGGGAGTGCCGGGGATGCCGTGGCCCACAGCATGCGGGGCGGCCGGGTGTACGTCCGGGACAACATCGGGTACCGCGGCGGCATCCACATGAAACAATACCGGGAGAAACGCCCCATCCTCGTTGTCGGCGGATCCGCCCGGGCATTTCTCGGGGAATACATGGCCGGGGGCCTCCTGATTGTTCTCGGCCTCAATGGTGCCACGCCCGTCAGCGAGCGGGGAGTCGGGAGCGGCATCCATGGCGGGGAGATCATTGTCCGGGGAAAGATCGCCGACGAGTACCTGGGCACCGGGGCAAAACAACTGCCGATCACCGCCGAACAGAAAGAGAGCATCCGGCTGATCCTGGAGGATTTCGCATCGGCGTTCGGTCTCGATCCTGCAACCCTGCTTGCAGCGGATTATTCGAGGATCATCGCAGCAAGCGCACGGCCGTTTGCGAACAAGTATACCTGGGAGTGAGAGCAATGGCACAGAAGAATTATCTCGATCTGAAAAGCGAGGTATGGGATACCGGCATATGTTCGGGCTGCGGTGCCTGCGTGGCGGTCTGCCCGGCCGATGCGATCTCCTTTAAGGAAGGGGAGATGGTGACAAGCCCGGTCAGCAATGGCTATTGCAAGCAGGCAACCGACAGTGTCGAGTGCGGGGCGTGTTACGCGGTATGTCCCCGGACAACAGGACAGCCCCAGGAAGAACTCGGGGAGTACTTAGAGATATCTGCGGCAAAAGCGGCCATCGATGTGCCGCACCGGCAGAGCGGCGGTGCCGTCAGCGCAATCCTTGCCAGTGCGCTGGACGAAGGCCTTATCGATGCGGTCGTCACCGTAACAGAAGATCCCTGGACCCTCCGGCCGTCATCGGTTGTCATTACGGAATCCGGGGTCCTGATCGGACAGGCGGGCAGCCGGTACAGCTGGTGGGTGCCGCTGCTGGCTGCACTCAAGACTGCGGTAGTTGAGCGGAAATGCAGGAAGATCGCGGTGGTCGGCGTCCCCTGCGTTGTCCAGGCCCTTGCCCGGATACGGGCGAGCGACAACGATCTCCTCAAACCCTATGCCCGTGCGATCCGCCTCGTAATCGGCCTGTTCTGTACGGAAACATTCGATTACTCGGCGCTTGTCCAGGGAAAACTCCGGGCCCAGTACAGGATTGAACCAAACGAGATCCGGAAACTGGATGTGAAGGGGAAGCTGGAGATCCTGAAACAGGATGGCAGCACGACCATCGTCCCGCTCGCGGAGCTGGAGTCCTGCATCCGGAAGGGCTGCCATTACTGCACCGATCTCACGGCCGTGTATGCCGATATCTCTGCCGGGGCCATAGGCAGCCCTGCCGGTTCAACCACCCTTATCGTCCGGACTCCCGCCGGCAAGGGATTTGTTGACAGCGCAGTGCGGAACCATTCCCTCACCCTCAGTGAAGGCATCGATGAGGCAGCCATCCGCAGACTTGCGTCTGCGAAGATCAAAAGAAATTCCGGCCGGGCCAGAAAACCCTAGAGCCGCGGGAAATTTTTTATTTTTTTACCCGGCACCCGTCGCGCATTCCTGTCATTCCCCTTCCTGGAAAAATTCCGGGAAATGGGACCGGATCCGGTGGCGATCCGGTTCAGCCAGCCGCACAAGCTGCATATCTTCTTTCCCGAGAATGAATGCTGCGGCATCGAGCCGCGATTCAAATGGCATGATCGAGAACCTGCCCGCTGGTCCGGAGGGGTAGCGGAGATAGTAGATGTCCGCGTCTCCCGCCACCGCGTGCACGAAGATCTCCGTGTCATCATCGGGCGTGATGTCGGAACCCGGAACGTCCTGAGGGGGGCGGTAGAGCAGAAGGTCTGACCGTGGATCGGGAGATCCGGGCAGCTCCTTCGTGTTCCTGTCGCCATCCACAACCATGATACCGGGTTTCGCTCTGCACATCTTACTGATGATCGTGAGGAGTGGGGGCAGATAAATATATGCACATAATGTGCATTAATCACTAAATGTGCATCAGCCCCATGAGGAGGTATGCCTGATAAGGAAAATATCGTGAAGTCCCGGCTCCATCACGGTTCCCATTCCCT
>JBAYMI010000134.1:0-6300 GCA_041663625.1 Methanoregula sp. | reverse complement strand
TCGACGAGCAGGGAGTTCCGGCATCAGTCATCAGGAGGAAACGGCAGGGTGAGGTGGATGAGCGGTATGTTCCGGAGCGTGTGTGTGTTCAGGCCCATACCAAACCTCGACCGTGTCCGCGTACTGATCCGGGAACACTCCGCTTCCCGGTACAAACCGGAATTTTTTCAGGATATGCTGCATCACGGGACGGGGCATCACAACCCGGACATCATAGCCCTCATTGAGCCACTGGTGGATCAGGGCCTGGGTGTTGCCTTCGTTCTTGTGCCGGGAGATGATGTAGTGGAGGATGAGCCGGTTGCCGGCTTCCATCTCCAGCCAGCCGGAGAAGAGGTCTTCAGAGAATCCCAGTGCATTGCCTTCGGGGGTACCGGTCTCGATACGTCGTACTGTCATCTGCTTCACGTCCCATTTATCGTATCATGGCGTTGTAAAAAAAGGGATTAAAGGGGGAGGCACGGGCAGGGTGAAAGTGATACTCCCCCACCCAGCGTAATGCAACCAGACGGGTTTTAACCGGCCGGGAACCTGTCCGGTGGCATGGCAGCACAGTCCCCGTTTAAAACAAACCTCTGCTCCCTGTGGCATGGACTGTGCCACCTGCATGGCGTTTCTCCGGGAGATGACCGGTACGGGAGTGCTCATCCTGCGGGAATGGGCGGGAAAAACAGGGGGTCTTGCGACCGGTTGGCATAGTCTGCATTCCCTCAGGGAACATACTGGGGGAGGGGGGGGTCGCATGGGTACAAATGAGATATCAGGAACCCTCTTGCATCTGAAAAAAGAGCAGCAACTCCAGGGATTGATCCTCATTTTTCTGACGGGAGCCTAATCATTCTGGAACAAAAGGAACGGCATGGGATCGCGACCTGCAATAAACGGTGTACCCATGCGACCCCCCCACCCCCTTTTATTTTCAGCACTGTTTTTCCCTTATTTTACGACGTAAAATGTAATGGATCGGATATTTTTGGGGGAGGGGGGTCATGCGGGTACAAAAGATCCGGAGAGCCGGATTGTCCCGTACGGGAGGGGTGATTCAGCCTTTTGAGTTTTCCTAATTGCCTGCTCTCTGGCAGAGCAGCTCCGCGTTCCGTGGAGGAGATCCGTATTGATCATCCGATTACGGGCAAACCCGATCACAACAGTTCGGAGAGCCTCTGCCCAACGCTGCTCTCGCATTTCTCGTGGTATTTGCACCGTTTGCAGGGTGCATTGAGCGGGTGCTGGGGCATTGCGCCATCATGAATCTCCCGTAATTTGTGGAGAGTTGCGATAACCTGCCTGCGATCCCGGGGCTGGACTGCATGGAACCGGGAAACCCCGTCCGGTATATACTCCACATTTCCCCCGGTCACTTCCTTTCCGGTCATCTCCTCTAAGCAGAACGCGATGGAGGCCACCCGGATCCGGTCGGCCGCATACGTGCCAAATGGCATGGCACCGGCAGCCCGGATGATTGAGAACGCCCCGTCAGCAGCAACACGGTCGATCATCCCCGCCATGCCATGTTTCTCCGATGAGACAGGCACATCTGTCTGCTCCGCGGGTTTCCATGCGGCCCTGTTGCATGCGGTGATGCAGATTCCCAGGAACTCCCGCAGCGCGGGGTCGACAGTCGGGCGGACAGACATGATCTCGTTCCAGATCGCATCCGCGTCAAGCGGTTTTCCGAGATGATAGGAGAGTTGTTTGCAGACGGTATACTGGTCGGACTCGGTGACGGGCTCTTTCTGCTCGTAGTAAAAACGGACCGGGCAGGCATGCACCCGCACCAGGTCGGAGATTGTCACATGTTTCGCAGGGACCGACAGAGTTACTCCTCAAACAAAGGTGGGAGATACAGCGGATTAAATGTATTGAATTGCGGTCATGCCATCGTGCCCTGCACCCTGAAACCTATTCATACCAGCAGGGAGTACCTGTTCAGTATGTCATCGCAGGAAATATCAGTCAATATCCCCCCTACCCTTGATCCCGTGTACAGCAACATGATCCAGATTGCCTACAAGGACGACGAGTTCACCCTCCTGTTCCTCCACCAGCTCCCGCAGGTGAACCAGGCGCGTGCCAAGGCAATCGTCTCGATCACCCCGTCGCATGCAAAGAACCTCCTCGCCGTACTGACCAAGACTGTCACGGATTATGAAGCCAAGTTCGGTACAATTGCGCACAAGGAGACAACCGGAAAAGAGAACGTGACTGCGCTGAGCGGGTACTCGTAGGCAGTAGCCACAGATTTTATTAATGCACAAGCCGATATTGTGAGGTATTACGCCGCCGTGGCTTAGCGGTATAGCGGCTGATTCGTAATCAGCAGGTCGAGGGTTCAAGTCCCTCCGGCGGCTTGTTTGCAGGGATCCCGGATGGACCCCTCACATTTTTAGTCTGGTTCGCCGTTCAATCCGAGTTAACCAGTTCTTACGACACCCACTATTATTCCTCAAGAATTGAAAATACGAGAAAATGATTCCTGAAAACTTCCGTCTCTATCGATGCGGATCAACAGATTATCACCTCCTTGAAGCTCTCCCTGCATCCAGTCCATGATATTCCTCACACGGAAACCGACATTCAGGTCTCCAGACCATAGATAAAGGATATGACTCACAAATGAATCATGAAAAAGGTAATTCGGAAAGGCTCCCGGCCCCATCATCAAATTACGTGCATCGGTTTTCATGGGAAATCCATGACTTAATCAGGGACCTGCTCAACGCGGGTTCTCTCATACCGGTCAGGAACCGACCACATAAACGGATATCGGGGGAATATCGACGACAGATTACTCAATCGTTGACGAGGAGAAGTATGATCAATGAAACAAGGTTGAAACCGTATTCAATATCATGAAACAAAGGTTCAGTGAATCTTTCAAAGTTCGGAAATACCAACTTCATATCAACAAGATCAAAATCAAAGTGATCCATTATAACATCTCAAGATTGATCACCACATGGTTGTTTCTTATTCCCATTGGGGGGGTTCTACAGGACAGAAATATAAATAGAAAATTTATTAGATTTGAAAGAACCAAGATAGTGATAATTCTTAAAAGATGCCATCTTTGATACAACGGGGGCATTCATGAAACAAAAAAATAAAAACATAATAACACAATCACACACCTCTAAAAACCCAGCAATTCACTTTCCCTCAAAATTCCTTGACACACTGCTTCACTATGTCAGTCAATACGATATCATCATCCTCTTTATTCTGCTCTATCTCGCATATAACACTGTAGACTCGGTGACATTGATGAGCGGCGATACCACGCCGGCCTCACTTATTCCCGTCGCATTACTGAATAACCATAATATTTATCTGGATTTTGCCTCTGCATATATTTTCAGTCAGAATTTCTCATATGCGTTCCCCTTTGTTCAGAACCATTATGTCTCCCTTTTCCCGATCGTAACACCAGTTCTTGTCACTCCGGTATATGCAATATCGGCGTTCTTATCCATCATTTTAGGTTCCCCAGTATTTGGGGGCAATTCTGTAATATTCCTGTCAAAATCTGCAGCGTCGGCTATTGCCGCCCTCGCCGGTGTTTTTGTATACCTTTCCGGGAAAGAATTGTTCTCGAAGAGGATTGCAACCCTTACCACGTTCATTTTTGCTTTTGCAACCAGCACATGGTCGATAAGCAGCCAGGCCCTCTGGCAGCATGGCACGGTCGAATTATTCCTTGCCGCTTTGTTCTACCTAATGATAAAAAACGAAAAAACCGAATCATGGAGGTACATTTTCCTGATGGGGATACTCTCCGGGTTGTTTGTGTTTAACCGGCCTCCCGATTCCCTTCTCATCATACCGGTCATTTTCTATATCCTGTGGATTCAGAGAGCCAGAATTCACTACTATCTTATCGGGGGGATTCTAGGAGGACTCCCCTTTTTCTGGTATAATTACTCTATTTTCGGAAATATTTTTGGAGGCTATGCACAAAACCTCTCACTTTTCGCAGTGAATGCAGGATTTATCGGGAATTACTTAGGCCTCCTCATCGCGCCAAACGTGGGGCTCTTTATCTTCTGTCCCATCCTTTTGCTGTCCATTGCCGGGTTTTATGGGATCTATATAAACAAGGATTCTCATATCAGAACACTCTTGCTTGTGGCCGGGATTGCAGTCATTCTTGAAGTACTTCTGTACAGTTTTTTTACGCAATGGTCGTCATCAGCTGCCTACTGCTTCGGTCCCCGGTTTTTAACCGGTCTTATCCCGATTTTATGTATTTATACCGGGTTCTTTCTGAACAAATGGTTTGGAACAGGAAAGGTCACGCATTTCGGACAAAAAAAATGGATTGCAATCACCATTATCGGCGCCCTGATTATTTCATCAGTATGCATCCAAATTATCGGAGTCTTTTTTTACAAATTCAGTTCGAAATCCAATATGTCCATGAATGATGAACGTGCATGGGACGTATCGGATTCTCTGATAGTAAGGAGTGCCATAGAAGGCACCCCCAAGGTTTCAGGGATAATGATATTTATCCTTCCCCCACTTCCCCCTGTGATCGAATATGATTTTGTCATGAGATCCGGCGTAGGATAAAACCCCGATAGAGCAGCTCAACAAAACAGGTTTTATTCATAGATGATATTACGAAATCCAAGCATAATATTTTCATTTTCTGATAAGAAATGCCCCAGGATAAAGGATATGGGTTCCCCCCAAAAGAGATTTGCCACAATAAAACGGTTTCCATGGCGCTTAACACGGTGCCAGCTCATGCGATCTCGTTGCCGAACGCGATCATGATGGCACAGAAGAAAACGACGACCCGGGTTATGAGGGAAAAATGGCACCTGATCAGGATCCCATTCCCGTATGAGATAGTATCCACAGATACTCCCGGTTGCGTGCTCTGCATCGGCCATACGAGGTATAGAAAAAGATTACACTTTCTTTCGCTCAGAGGTATCGCGTATGGTGCTCATCACCGCAGGCATACCAAAATATTCCGTGATGCGGCTGCTGATCTCAACGGGCAGGATGCCACCCCCCTTCTTCTTTAACTCGCTCTCGAAGAGCAGGTAACCCCGGGCAGTGAACTCCTTTACTTCATCGGAAGGGAACATGCGCTCCGGGTAGACGGAGAGATCGTATAAAGTCATGTTCATGAGCTCTTTCTTGGTGTACCCGAGATACCGGCTCGCGATCACGTTGGACTCATAGATCTTCCCGTCAATGTCGTGGAGGATGATCGCATCGCTTGCACCGTCAAAGAGCGTCCGGTAACGGAGTTCGGACTCAATGAGCTCGTCCTTCATGCGCTTACCCGCCGTTATGTCCATGATCGAGCAGATGATGAGACCCTCATTCGTAAGAGCGGCGGTGGCGAGCACCCAGATCACGGTGCGTTCCTTTTTCCGCAGGGCAATCTCCATCTCGGTGATCTTCTCATTCTGCCTGAGTTTCCTGACAAAACTGAGCTCCTGCTGGGTGTCAAACCAGAGCGCGGTGAAGTCCTGGCTGGCCAGCTCCCCGAAGGCATACCCGAGAATTTCTTCTGCCTGGTGGTTGATAGTCTGGATCTTCTGGGACTCAAGATCGAACGTGACAATCCCGGCCTGCGAAGTCTCGAAGATCTCGCGGTACTTGCGCTCCTGGAGGGCCTGGCTGGAGAATGCGGAGAGGATGATGCCGAGCGAGACGAAGATATAGAAGAATGCCATGCTCGACAAATACAGCTGGATGGTGGCCGGTCCGTACAGGTACACAAGCCCGAGGAATATCCACCCGAGAATGACCGTGAAATAGACCGCATACCGGGGAGAGACGTACGCGACCAGGAGAATAGGAAGGATATAGAAGTACGGGAATATGTCATAGTAATTGTTTTTCAGGGAATATATGGAGACAAGAACTATCCCCACGGTGAGCAGTCCCGTGATCGAAAGCCAGAGGGTGTTTTGGGGTGAAATGGTTCTCATGTCGCTATCAGACCTGCATTAATGTATCCGGTTGAACATGGTTTTACGTATTTCTTATAAGTTGGCATTAAAAACTGGCAGAATATCTCCCAGAGTCTGCGGATCCCGCACCCGTCTGTCGCCGGATAACCGGATCAGTCTTTTGACCGGAAGATCAACCATTCCTTTTCACCGGCCTTTTTGAACCGGACAAGGACATAATTCCCGATGAACCGTGCACCTTGGAGGTGCACGTCGATATGTTCCCTGTCCCATGCAACGGGGTCGTATGTGCCGGTATCGGCGATCTTCACCTCACCGGCGCCATACTCCCCTTCGGGAATCGTTCCCTCAAACCCGAGGTAAT
>JBAYMI010000133.1:0-6351 GCA_041663625.1 Methanoregula sp. | reverse complement strand
GTTTCCCCGCATCACCCGCCGGGCCGGAAAAGTCTGATACCGGAATATGGTGGTCTTTGTCCGGACCTGGCAGGTGAACTTCTTCCCGCCGCTTGTCGAGGCACTCCTCTACCTCTTTGCCATCGGCCTGGGTATCGGGACGTACGAGAAGGAGATTGAGGGGATCCCGTACGTGAATTTCATTGCCCCGGCGATCCTCGCGATTGCGGTCATGAACTCCGCATTCTTCGAGTGCACGTACGGCTCGTATGTCCGGATGTATTACCAGAAGAGCTTCGATGCCATGATTGCGACCCCGCTCTCCATCGAGGATGTGATCGCGGGAGAACTGCTCTGGGGGGCAACCCGCAGTGTCATCTACGTGGTCATCATGCTGCCCGTACTGGCTGCGTTCGGGGTCATCTCCCTTCCTCTCGCACTGCTTGCTGTCCCGGTTGCGTTTGTTGGCGGCCTGATGTTTGCGGGCATTGCGATGTGCTTCACCTCCATCAGCCCCGGCATCGACACCCTGAACTACCCGGCGTTTCTCTTCATCACGCCCATGGCGCTCTTCTCGGGTACGTTCTTCCCGCTGACGCTGATGCCGGCCTTCCTCCAGTACATTGCCCTCACCGTGCTCCCGCTCACGCACGTTGTGGCAATCATGCGGATGCTCACACTGCCCGCGCTCTCGTGGATGATCTTCGTCCACATCGCATGGATAGCCGTAGTCACTGCTCTCTGCTGCCTTCTCTCCATCAACCTGATGCGGAGACGGCTGATTGTGTAAGGGGTGAGAACTCCCCGCCGCCGGGCATCGGGGGGACACGACAGGGAAGTTCCGGGGTATGCCCGATAATCGGGCCACCGGGGGCACCCAATCGGACTGCGGCAAGGCCCCATCAATCTGAATCCGGGTGTACGAGGTTTACCGATGGATTCGGAGGACATACAGCATCTCGTCCTCCACCCGTTCCTGCCGGATCACATCCACCGTATACCGCACAGTTTGGAACAATTCCTTCACCTCATCAAGACCCGTCAGCGATGAGACCAGCAGCAGGATCCTCCCCCGGGGTGCAAGCACCCGCCCGGCATCTGCGGCAAATCGTTCAATGGTCGCCCGCCCGGTCTTCCCGCCATCAAGCGCATATTCAAGCCAGTCATCGATCCGCTCGTGCGGCTCCGTGGGGAGATAGGGGGGATTGAAAAGGATGAGATCGAACCTGCCCCGGATGGCCTCAACGAGATCGGTGCGCACAACGTCAACACCTGCCTTATGGGCACAGATCACGGCATGAGGATTGATATCGGTGGCAATGGTCCGGGCGCCTTTTCTCACCTCGGTTGCAATGAGCCCGGATCCCGAGCCCACTTCCAGCACCCGGTCGCCGGGCCGGACTTCCTTTAAGGCTGCATCGAGCAGCAGGTACGTGTCTGCCTCGGGCTGGTAGACCTGGCCGAAATCGTAGTGCATACGGTAGGGAATGGTTGGACGCATTGTGCAAAAAGGGATTGGATGGTAAGGCTGGCAGGTAATTTCCGGCAGAAGACTCATGATCAATCGTCGTATCATCCGCACCAGAGCCCGATAATGTCCCGGATCTTCCCCGGAGAACCGCAAAATGGTCCATCACGATCATAAACCCACCGGCAGTTTATTTGAAGGAATGTCCACAAAATTCATCGGATTTGTGCCACCGGTTCTTCCAACCGGACTCACATAGCGGACATCCATATGGCAGGAGCGCGAAAATTACCTTACAGGAGCGCTGCAGCACCCATGAAAACCCAGGTTGAATATGCACGAGACGGAACCATCACCCGCCAGATGAAGTCGGTTGCAAAGGATGAGGGGATCGATCCCGCTGCCCTCTGCCGTCAGGTTGCAGAAGGGAGCGTCGTTATCATGCAGCGCGGAAAACATCTGACCGGTATTGGCAGCGGGCTCCGTACCAAGATCAATGTCAACCTCGGCACCTCAACCGGAAAAGCCGAGGTCCGTGAGGAGATACAAAAGGCCCGTATAGCAGAGGAGTTCGGGGCCGATACCATCAGCGATCTCTCGATGGGAGGGGACATCAACGCCATTCGCAAGGAGATCTCTGCCCATACGACGCTGCCTGTCACCACGGTACCAATCTACCAGGCAGTTGTCGGGCACGGACTTAGGGAAATGACCGCAGAGGATATCCTCTCCACCCTGAAGATGCAGGCGAAGCAGGGCATCAGTTCTGTTGTCGTGCACTGCGTGACCCGGCAGATGCTTGCCGCATTTAAAAAGAAGAGACGTGTCCTCGGCATGGTGTCCAAGGGCGGGTCGATCACGAGCGCTTTCATGCTCATGCATGACTGCGAGAACCCGTTCGTTGAGCATTTTGACGAGATCCTTTCGGCCTGCAGGAAATACGATATCGTCCTCTCACTCGGCAACACTGCCCGGAGCGGGTGCATCCATGACCAGAGGGATGCCTTCCAGCTGGCGGAGATCCGCCAGAACATCGCGCTTGCACACAGGGCTCTTGATGCCGGGGTGCAGGTGATCATCGAGGGCGCGGGAGGTCATATCCGCTCCGACCGGATCGCGTCCATGATCCGCCATTACAAGAAGCGGTCACCGTTCCCTCTCTTCGTGGCCGGTCCGCTGCCTACGGATATCGCCGTGGGATATGACCACATTGCCGGTGCTGTCGGGGGTAGCGCTGCAGCCGCTGCCGGGGCCGATTACCTCTGCTATATCACACCGGCCGAACACCTCGGGCTCCCGGGCCCGGATGCGGTGAAAGAGGGGCTCATTGCGTTCAGGATCGCAGCCCATATCGGCGACACGGTCAAGTATGGCAAAGACATGCAGGACAGGGAAGTTGCCGTGCTCCGCGCAGACCTTGACCGCGAGGGACAGATACGGTGCGCCATGGACCCGGCCCGGGCACGGGAACTTGCTGACGGGGAAAAAGAGTGTACCATGTGCGGCGATTTCTGCGCGATAAAGATCATGCGGGAGTACGTTCCCGTCATATCCTCACCCAAGGATTGAGTCGTGGAATATCCCGCGTTCGCGATCAGCGCAATACTGCGCATAATTTCGTTGCACAACAGAGGGAGACGTGTTCGCGTAACAGTATGTGCAGAGGTGCATGCAGGTCGAGTACTGCCCGATGTCCTTGGAGACAATGCACCGGCAGGTATTCCGCTGCCCCGGGTCTTTCAGCCTTCGTAACGGGTCCGCAGCCGGTGTGCTTCCGTCAAGGGCCTGCTGGCCACCCGGCTTCAGGAATGCCATGAGCGCCGCATCGCCGGAAAATTCCGTTGTCATCAGATCGTAACTGATACACTGCCCCCTCCCTATCCCGTACCGGGAAAGGTCGCGCCGCTCTGCACACGCTGAGATCGAGAGCCCCCATCGCTGGTTAAGATCCCGGAGACCTTCACAGGACTCCACAACCTCTTCGTCAGTGAACTCCCGGGCGCCCGTGCATCCCCCGGTCCGGAGGTTCCGCTGTACTTTCGCATATTTTTCAATATCAACGAAACTGAAGACCAGCCGTTCCGTGAAGGGGGCAATCCGGTCGCCGACCCGCCGGATCTTTTCCAGCAGGTCGCCAACAGTTATTGTATCGGCGAGAACGAGCGGGTCAAACCGCCAGACCACCCGGCCTTTCCCAATCCTTTTGGAAAGGCGGATGAGGGTCTTAATCCGCTCCTCAACCGGGGGAACGTTTGGTTCGAGCCGCTCGTGATCGTAATCGTTCAGGGTATAGAGGAAATAATAGTTGTACCCAAGACGGTCAAGGTTGTCCAGGCAAGGGATGAAGGGTGCCGGGTTCTTGGACCAGAATACAAAGAGCCGGGCCTTTGCAAACGATACGTACACCGGGTTCCCCCCGAACGGGCTCGTCCACCGCACGTAACCCGCGTTCACCCGCTCCATGAACCAGTCGCCATAGAAGGCCGGAATGTCCGTGGAACGGCTGGCAGAGATGATGAGCGGGGCAACTGCCTGAACCGTACATAATCCTGAGGGTACAGAAGAATCGGGAATATCGAGCGGGATCTTCTCCCAGCCGGTCCATTTCATGGCAGGTCACGTATCACTACCATTACACCAGCGTACAATGGCAAAAAGAGTTCTGCTTTTCAGGGGATATTCGCAATGGTTGCAAAATCCTCGAGATACAATTCCTCAGGCCGGCTTTTGAGGATCTCTTCCGGCAGAGCAGCAATCACCCGGTTCACCCATTCCTCGCCGAGCAGGCTGCCGGCCGAGCCCCTGAGGCAGTTCCGCACCGTCTTTCTCCGGTGGGAGAAGAGCGCCCGGACAACGTTTGCATACAGGCGCCGGTCATTGATGTAAAAGATCGGGTCGCGGGGGAAGATCTGGACAACGGCCGAATTCACCTCCGGCCGGGGCGAGAAGCACTGGGGCGGGAGCCGGAAGCACTGCTGCACCGCGGCATACGTCTGCACCATGATCGAGAGACGCCCGCAGTCCTTGGTCCCGGCCTTTGCGACCATCCGGTCGGCGAACTCGGCCTGGTACATCAGCACAGCGACCTCGAACCCCTGATCGAGCAGCCGGAACGTAATCTTCGATGAGGCAGAGTAGGGGAGGTTCGAGACGGTCATCTCAAACGGCGGGATCCCGCAGCGGGTTGCATCGCCGTGCTGGAGCGTGAGCTCCCCCCGCTCAATCTCTTCAGAAAAAGTAACTGCAAGCTGCTCGCAGAGCAGCCCGTCAAGTTCAATCGCATGCACGATGGCGCCGCGGTCGAGAAGGGCACGGGTCAGCACCCCGTTGCCCGGCCCAATCTCAAGCACCTTCCTTCCCCGCACTTCCACAAGATCCGCTATACGGTTGACCGCATTCTGGTCAATGAGAAAGTGCTGGTCGCGGGGTGCTTTCATTTCGTGGTAAAGACGTGGTACTTGGTGTCCTTGTCCTGGAGCTCTTCAAGGATTCGTGCCTGGATCATCTTCTCCGGGTGCGGGATCGCCTTGATCCGTGCAGAGATATCGGCGAAGTTCTCGAACGGCTTCTTGTTCCGGGTCTCCAGGATCTCCCACATCAGTTTCTTGCCAATGCCCGGGAGGAGGTGAAGCATGTGGAGCTTGGGCGTAATCGAGATTGCCTTGTTGAAGAACAGGACAAACTCCGCTTCACGCTCT
Source organism: Methanoregula sp. (assembly GCA_041663625.1). Classification (GTDB taxonomy): domain Archaea; phylum Halobacteriota; class Methanomicrobia; order Methanomicrobiales; family Methanospirillaceae; genus Methanoregula. The sequence continues at coordinate 1,206 of JBAYMI010000133.1, read as the reverse complement.
TTCACCACCTTCTCGATGATGAACGGCAATTCGCCCCGTGCAGTCGGGGTGAGTTCCTCGTAACCGATCCGGCGCTTCACGCGCTCGATCTTGTCGCGCTCGGAATCGCCGATATACACCTTGTCGTAAAGGTTGATGACTGCCGTGGGTTTTGGCACAAGCTCGAGCAGTTTGAACTGTTCGAGACCCATTGCCTGGACAACCGGCTCCCGTTTAAAAGTAGGACGCGGATCGCTGGAGTGACCCTTCATCAGCACATCCAGTACGATCGCGTTGACCTCTTTCTTCTCCGCCTTCATGTGACACACCTCAGAAGTGTGTGGTTACCAGTTCGATGATGGAATCAATCTCTTCAGGAGACAGCGTGAACCGCTCCTTGGCAAAGATTGCCCGCACTTCATCGCGTGTCTTGGGCATGATGTTGGCAATCCTGTACGCGATCTCGGGCTTCATCTTTTCCAGTTTGGAGAGTTCAGTCACCAGATCGCGGGATTTTTCAGGTTCCGTCTTCGAGAGCTGATTGGCATGCTCGATACTGCGCCTGAACTCATAGGACATCTCCTTCTCGGCAGCGAGCCGCTCGGATTCTACCCGTAAGAGGACGCTGCGCATTTCGGGAAGCGTGACCTTCTCTTCGCTAATAATACCCTTTACTTTGATGCCAATCACCTGACAGAGAATTTACTTTTGTGCTTTTAGATGTTGTGGTCTTGCGATGACGATCTTGTCGGCATCACCATCGCGGATGGTGAGCATCCATGCCCGACCACGCTGGCCAAGAACGGTTCCGGTCAGGCCGTGGAAACGGCGGTGGGGCATTCCTTTCTGGATGCTGGGATTACAGACAATGTGAACTCTGTCACCGATCTCGAATCTCTGGATAACGCAGGTGCACGGAGGCAGTCCCCGCTCTCGTAAATCTTTCTTGAACTTATATCGTGTCTTCTTTCTTGGACCATTGTGATGTGCCATTTATTCTCCCTCCTTTGCTCCTTCAACTTGCGTGACGTCGAGGCTTGTGACGTGAGCCGTTCTTTTCAGGATCTCGGCAAGACTTGGACGGGTTCGCCCCGAGTCCCCGGATACGAGTTCTTTGATGTAGAGGCCGGCTTCGCCCAGGACTTCGACAACAAATTTGCCGTCCTGCTGCCCCATACATTCGATACCGAGGACTGTTCTCTCGCGGACTTTGTCGGCCCGGCGATG